>JBOGVC010000057.1:0-5663 GCA_050695275.1 Actinomycetota bacterium
GAACGTCTCGTCGCCGAGGTACGCGTAGGTCCGGTACAGACCGACCGGAACCTCCGACGACATCTTGTCGGTCCCGCCGACCAGCGGGAGCGGGTACCCGCCGTTCAGGTAGCGGTACCACTCGAGCGTCTGGGCCGGGCGATGGACGATCATCTCGACCGCGTCCGCGCGACCCGTCGCGATCAGCGTGGCCGGCTCGCCGTTCGGCTGCGGGAAGTGCGGGATCACCACCGTCGCCCCCTGCTCGTGGGCGACGTCGGCCCAGTGGCTCAGGGTGGTCTCCTGCCACGAGCCCAGCTCGGCCTCGAACGGGCCGTCGGTACACCATGGCATCACCGGCCGCCGCAGCCCCCAGAGCACCATGTGACCGAAGAACGGCTGCCGGTTCTCCTGGCTCACCCACGTGACGTACCGACCGTCCGATGCCTCGACGGGCCCGCCCGTGAAGTCCTCGGTGTTGGTGAACAGGCTTCCCCACTGGCTCTGGAGGAGGTTCACCACGTTCAGGTCTTCGCCCTGCTGTTCCAGGAGGGACCCCTGCGCCGACAGGAAGTGGACGTGCGAGTCGCCCGAGTACCAGCCCTCCTCGTTCATCCGCGCCCATCGCCGGAGGTGGAGCGTGAGCTCCCGTCTGCCCGGCTCGATGTGGACGACCTGGCGGAGCGGCTCGTACTCGAAGCCTCGAACCGCATCGACGATCACATCGCCTCGGGGCAGCCATCCCTGACAGGTCCCGTCGATGTACGCGAACGTGGTGCGGCCGAGTCGGAGGTCCCCCCCGATGTCGATGTGCCAGGTCCCCAGGTCGGAGTTCACGTGATCGTGGTGACCGTGTGGTTGGTACGGCACCCCGTCCGGCGATCGGAAGTGCACGCGACACGGCACGGGCTTGCCGGTGTCGTCGTCGAGGACCGTCACGTGGACCCAGTTGCGGCCTCGCTCGATCACCTCCGCCCGGATCCCATCGCGATCGAGGGGTTCACCCTCCTCCGACAGGTCCCCCCACCGGAAGCGACCCACCACGTCCGCTCCATCCTGAACGGCCACGGTCGCCGAGGGCACCGCCGCGACGCGCACGTACGCGCTCGAGCTCTCCGGGTCGGCGTCCTCTCCGAAGCCACGCCGTGCGTCGTCGAGGTACTCCTGCACGCTCCGAGTGGGGAGGCGGAAGGCATACCCGGCTTCCCCTCGATCCACCTCGACGACGGGCTCGGACAACGGGCCATGTGCACCGGTCGCCGTCACGAGCACGGTCCGGGCGGCCTCCGTCGGGAAGGGGTCTTCGTTCGCCGTTCCGAGGGTGATCGCGGCGACGATCACGGAGCCGTCTCCGGGCGCGAGCTCGATCCGGCTGATCGAGACCCGGGGCCGCGGATGCTGCCACACCCACAGGGAATAGCCGGACGTGTCCGAGAAGCCGATCTCGGTCTGCCGCACGCCGAGCTCATCCCACCGCCCGCGATGCCGATCGAGCAGCTGGAACTCGCCGCTCCCCACAGCCGCGAACGACACCGTGCTGTCCCACCCCTCGTCGGCCGCCGCCACGATCTCGATGCGCTCGCGGATCGGGACGACATCCGAGGTCCCGTCTCCCATGTGGAACGTGTACGTCGCCTGGACCGATCCGGGCGGTGGGTCGAGCTCGGCTCCCCCGTGCCGCAGCCGGCGGTGCGCGACGATCACGCGGTCGGCGCGATCTTCGACCGGGACGTCCACGGTCGCGCCCCCGGCCTCCAGGAGCACGAACCGGGGCTCGTCACCACCGGCGACCTGGAAGGGGATCCCGCGGAGCGACACGTCCCCCGTCGGTGGGGAACTCCGCGTATCGAGCGCATCCAGCCCCGCATCCGCCACCCGGGAAAGGTCGAGGGGTCGGTAGCCGTCGTCACGCACCCCCACGTCCATCTCACGCTCCTTCCTGTGCAGGGACAGGCCGGCTACTGGAGGTGCACGACGAAGTACAGCGGGACGTTCTCGAGCTCCACGCGGTGCATCTCCCGACGTTCCCGGCTGAACGTGAGACGAGCACCGACCTCGCCGAGCGGGCTCACCGCCTTCACCGACCGGAAGGGCCGAGACAGCCGCACGTCGAGATCCATCCGATCGAGGACCGGCACCTCGTCGCGCTCCTCGTCGTAGTCGTACCGGATCACGTGGACCGCCGCCTCCTTGTCACCCACGCGATGGATGTTGACGGCCAGGTCGACGCCTGGGTTCACGACCACCTGCGGACCGCCCATGAGGTCCTGCGCCCCGACCGCGGTCGAACGCACGAGATGCGGGTGGCCGAAGAGCGAGGCTCGGTCCGACGGATCGAGGTTCGACCCGAGCTCCCCGGTCGCGATCACGAGACCGCCGTGCTCCAGGTACCCGCGGAGGGCCTCCACCTGCGCGGGTGTCAGGAAGGTGCACTCGGGCAGCACCAGGGTGCGATACCGGGTCAGGTCGCCGGACGTGATCCAGTCCTCTCGAAGCTTCCCCTCGGGAAGCACCACGACGTCGAACGGCTGGTGCTGTTCGACGAGGCCGTCCACCGCCGACCAGAACGGGAACCGCTGCTTCCAACCCTCGTGCTCCTCCCAGTCGAAGGCGCTCTGGATGCTGAAGAGCACCGCGACTTCCGAGAACGTCTCGGTCGAATAGAGGCGCTCGTTGTCGGTGATGAAGTCCTGGATCTCGACGTTCAGGTCGTGCGGCGCCCAGAAGGAGTCCTCAATCACGCTGCCCATCCACGCTCCGTAGGGCACGCTCATGTTGATCCCGAGCGCCGAGGCCTCGTACTGCATCATCCGGAACAGGTCGTAGCCCTTGCCCTCCTGGAGCTTCGGGAGCAGCTCGGGCCCGACGCCGCCGTAGGGGTTCTCGACGACGATCACGGGTTTGCCTCGGGCGAACCCGGCGGCGTAGCGGCACCACGAAGGCTGACGGTAGCTCGTGGCGTTCATCTCGGTGACGAGGATGTCCGCCTTCGGCTCGAACGGGTAGTAGTGCGGTGAGAGGTAGTAGTAGTTGCCGCACACGAGGACGTCGCGCCCCTTCGACGTCCCGTACTCCTTGATGTAGTCGGCCAGCTCCGCGAAGTAGCCGACGATCGTCTCGCGCTGGAACCGGATGTAGTCCCAGTACAGCGGCGTCGTCTCCCGATCCGACTTGAAGTCGTACCCGCGCTCGAGCAACCACGAGCCGTAGTGGAAGGTCTCGAGGTCCGTGTCCTTCAGGTCCTCCGGAAGCCGGTCGGCGGGCAGCGCCTGCAGCCAGGCCCGGAACAGCTTCATGCAGTCCTTGCAGAAGCAGCCGCCGTAGCCGGTGGCGAAGATCGGCAGGTCCGCCTCGTCGAGGTGGACCCCCGCGACGCCCGCGTCGATCTGGATCCGGATGATCGCCTTCAGGTACTCACGCCACACGGGGTTGTTGCGATCCATCAGGTAGGCGTAGTGATCGTTCTCGGGCACCTCCACCCACGTCGAGTGGCAGGCCTCGCCGTAGATGTCCCGGGACGTGCACTCCTCCAGGATGTCGGTGACCTTCTCCCCGTCGCTATTGACGAGTCCGTCGGGGAAGTAGTCCTCGAGCGGCTTCCAGATCTTCGGATACGTGTTCTGCGTGAACTCGCGCAGGCCGAGCCAGCCGCGTTTGCCGACGCCGCGGAGCTCGTTCATCGACAGGACCTTGGACTCGTCCTCGTTCAGCTCGACCGGGAACTCCCAGCCCTGCACCTCGAAGACGCACCCGAACACCTTGATGCCTCGCGCCTGACAGGCTTCGATGAACTCCGCGTCGTTCATGAATCCGTAGAAGCGGGACCGCTCGTCCACCTCGCCCCACGCCTCCTGCTCGAGGTACGGGAGCGAGATCGAGCCCCCGCCGAGCGACGCCCACACGAGCGAGGTCGCGTGATACGCCTCGAGGTCCTCGACCATCTTGAGCCGCCGAGGCGGCAGGCTCGGGTGATAGCAGTGTTGACGCGGGAACCATCCGTCGAAGTAGACACCGCGTTCCATCCGCTCAGGTCCTCCTTTTTGGTCCAGGTCGGGTTCTTCCGGCTCGTCTCGCGTCGGGGGTTCCGACCTACGAGGCCTCGCCCCATTCCAGCACCATGGCGAGCGAACGTTCGGGGTGCTCGACCACGAGCTCGTACGCCTCCGCGGCGTCCCGGTATCCGATCCGATGGGTGATGAGCGGCTCGATCGCGATCCCCCCCGTGGCCATGTCCTCGGCCAGCTCGTCGTTGAATTCGTCGTCCCAGCCGCACGGGAAGATCACCGTCGGCCGCTGGATGTGCGTGGGATGGAAGTCGATCGAGATCGGGTCCGGGTAGTAGCCCTGCATCGTGATCCGCCCCTCGCGGTGGATCAGTCCCAGGCATCGGTCGAAGATGCGATGGTCGCCCGTGGTGTCGATCACCACGTCGGCGCCGTCCGGCGCTTCTTCGCGGACCACGTCTTCCAGGCTCTCGTCGTTCGCGTCCACGACCCGATCGGCCGAATGCTTCGCCGCGAGCTCGACCCGGAGCGGGATCAGATCGGACGCGATCACCCTCGCTCCCACTCGACGCGCGGCCTGTGCGGCCATCTGGCCGATCATCCCGAGGCCGATCACGACCACGAGCTCGCCCGGCTCCACCTTGGTGAGCCGGACGCCGTGCCGGGACACGCCCGCCATGTGGAACAGCGAAGCCGTGGCGAGATCGACCTCGGGCTCGACGCGCCAGACCCCCGAGCGGGGCGCCACGAGGTACCCCGAATGCGAGGCCTGGCACGGACCCGGATACTTGTGATCCGGGTCGACGAAGTGCGTGCCCATGGTGAACGCGTGATCACCGATCTGGAGGTCCTCGACGCCCGGACCGAGTGCCTCGACCACGCCGGCCCCCTGGTAGCCCGGCGAGCACGGGTAGTACGCGGAGTAGTCCCGGTCGAAATGCCCGTAGCGTCCCGTGAGGGCCCACCGCTCGGTTCCCTGGCTGATGCCCGAGCAGAGGGTCCGGATCCCCACCTCACCCGGGCCCGGTTCGGGGAGCTCCATCTCCCGGATCTCGACCCGTTTCGGCTCGGGGAACACCACCGCCGGCGCCTTCATCCTCCCGCTCCTTTCGTCGTTCACCGGGCGGGACGAGAGGGTGTCCAGACCTCGGCGGGTCGCGAATGTGAGAACGATATCATAGGGTTCCCCCCGGACCGCGCGGTCGTCGTCGCGCGGAGACGGGGAGGTCGTCGTGGTGGATTGGTATCGACAGGTCCAGTTCGTGTCCGCCGTGGCCATGCCGCCCGACCTCGCCGACGCGTTCGGCACGACGGTAGACGGCATGTGGGCGGATCCCGAGCAGAGCTCGCAGGCGTCCGTCGAGGAGGCACATGGGAAGGGCAAGCGGACGCTCTTCTCCGTGCCGATGATCGCGCTCACGCCGAAGGTGTACGAGGAGCCCGGCACGGCGCACCTGCTCGACGAGGTGTGTCGCGACGTCGAGGGCGGGTCCGCGGAGTGCGGCTGGTACTACTGGGAATCGAAGCCTGTCTACTCCGTCTGCATCTACAGCGACGCCTTCCGCGCCTACCTGATGGAGCGGTGCGAGGCCGGCGTCGACCTCGGGATGGACGTCGTGAACCTCGACGAGGTCATGACGTCCATCGGGCTGATGAACCGCGAGGCGCGCGGGTCGGGGT
>JBOGVC010000058.1:0-7791 GCA_050695275.1 Actinomycetota bacterium
CGACCCAGGGATCGCTGCTCGAGCAGCAGGGCGAGGACCTGAACGTCGTGAACCTGCTGCAGAGCCAGTGGGGGAGCCTGTTCACCAACACCGAGGACTTCACCGGCGGGCCGGTCTCGACCGCGGACGGCAGGCACGTCACGTGGGTGAGCCAGGAGAACCGCCAACCGTTCTTCGGTCACATGGTCCTGTGGGGGCTGAGACACCCGGTCATGCCGTGGTGCACCGACGGTCCGGGCGAGGCCGATCTTTCCGCGTGGCAGGAGACCACGATGAGCCACTGGGCCGACCGGGCGCACGAGCAAGGCGCGACCGTCGTGATCCCGCACTTCCCGCAGCCGAACGGCGAGCCGGCCACGCTGATCGCGACGGGTCGCGCGGACGCGGTCGAGATGATCGTCCAACGACCGGCCCAGACCCTCGAGTGGTACCGCTACCTGAACGGCGGGTACCCGCTCCCGCTGGTCGGCGGGACCGACAAGATGTCGTCGGAGGTTCCGGTCGGTCTGTACCGGACCTACGCGTACCTCGGCGACGAGACGTTCTCCTTCGAGGCCTGGACCGCCGCGGTCCGTGCCGGTCGCACGTTCGTGAGCGCTGGACCGATCCTCCGATTGTCGGTGGACGGGCACGGGATCGGCGACCAGGTTCGGTTGTCGGGGCCGGGAACGGTGTCGGTGGAGGCGGTCGCGGAGAGCGTGCTTCCGATGGCCTCGCTCCAGCTGGTCGTGAACGGGGAGGTCGTGGACGCCGTCTCGGAGCCATCGCCGGCACGACGGCTCGCGCTCTCGGCGACGGTACGCATCGACGGGGACTCCTGGATCGCCGCCCGATGCGGTGGGCCGGGGTATTTCGATTCGGAACGCCATCGAGACGTCTGGGGGCGGGGGATCTTCGCGCACACGTCTCCGATCTACGTCGCGTGCTCCGAGGATCCGTGGTCGCGCGCCGACCCCGCGAACGACGAGCGGATGCGCGTCCTGATCGAGTCGGGTCTCGACCGGATCCGGCGCGGCCGCAGATATCCGGAGGAGCGGATCACGCATCACCACACCGAGGCCGACCACGGGGCGTTCCTCGAACGCCCGTTCCTCGAGGCCCTTGATCGGGTTCGAGCCCGGATCGAGGGAGGGTCGACCGGAACCGGGCCGGTGGAGACGGAACCGGAGCCCGATCGGTGAAGATCGGCGTGTGCTCCGCCAACTCCGGCCCGTACACGACGCGGGAGGCGCTGCTCGAGGTCGCCGGTACGGCGGAAGCGGTGGGGATCGAGTCGATCTGGGTCTCGGAGCACCTCGTGGTCGCGGACCCGCGCCGACCGCCGTCGCAGATGAACCCGGAGGATCCGATCCTCGGGCCGGTCGCCACGTTGGCCTTCCTGGCGGGCACGACGCGCTCCGTGCTCCTCGGCACCGGGGTCGTCGTCCTCCCGCTCCGGAACCCGCTGATCCTGGCCAAGGAGCTCGCCACGGTCGACGTCCTCTCCGGTGGCCGGCTGCTCTTCGGAGTGGGCGTCGGCTACGTCGAGCAGGAGTTCGAGGCGCTCGGAGCGCCGTTCGACGACCGCGGTCCTCGAACCGAGGAGTATCTGGCAGCGATCCGTGCGATCTGGACGGAGACGCACCCGTCCTTCGATGGCCGGACCGTGAGGGTGGAAGGTGTGCAGGCGCACCCGCATCCGGTCCAGCACCCCCACCCGCCGATCGTGATGGGTGGCACCGCGCCTCCCGTGATGCGCCGGACGATCCGGGAGGCCGACGGCTGGTACGGCTGGGGTTTCGATCTGGACGAGACCGAGCGGCGCCTGGAGATCCTCCGTGAGACGGCGACGCAGGTGGCGAGGGGTGAGGGTCTCGGGCCGCTCGAGATCACGATCACGCCGCCGGGGGACATCGACGCGGGCGAGGCCAGGCGCTACGCCGAGCTCGGCGTGTCCCGCATCAACCTGATGCTCCCGTGGAGACCGCCGGACGGCGGTCTTCCCCGGTTCTTCGCCGAGACCGTCGCCCCACTCGTTGCCCTGCAGGGCGCCTGATCCGCACGAGGAGGTTCGACATGGGATCCGTGCACCTCGGGAGGACGGCCGAGTCGCGGATCGCGCGCCTCGTGGCTCCTCGTTCGTTCGACGTGGAGACGCAGCTCGTGCGAGATCCGCCGCCGGGCCACGTTCTCGTCAGGGTCCTCGTCTGTGGGGTGTGTGCGAGTGAGCGGCACGCGGTCGAGGAGACCCTGCCCTCCTATCCCGTCGAGATCGGCCACGAGCCGGTCGGCGTCATCGAGGCGACCGGTCCCGGCGTCGACGGCTTCACCGAAGGAACGCGGGTGACCGGAGGGTTCGGCCCATCGTTCGCCGATCGCGTCGTCGCCGATGCCGGGCACGTGGTGGCGGTGCCGGATGGTCTGGCCACCATCGACGCGATCGGCGAACCGCTCGGCTGCGTCGTCGAGGCACGCAGGAGGACGCCCATCACGGCCGAGGACCGGATCGCGCTCATCGGTGCCGGGTACATGGGATCGATGATGCTCCAGGTGGTGCTCGCGACGGGCGCGGGGCACGTCACCGTCATCGAACCGCGTGCGGACGCACGGGACACCTCACGCGCGCTGGGCGCCACCGAAGTCCTCGACCCTGACGATCTCTCGTCGGGCGAGGCCGACGAGTCCTTCGACGTCGTGATCGAGGCGACCGGCACCCAGGCCGGCCTCGATCTCGCGACCCGTCTCGTGATCCAGCACGGCACCCTCTCGATCCTCGGGTACCACCAGGGCCCGCGGTCGGTCGACATGCAAGCCTGGAACTGGAAGGCGCTCGAGGTCGTCAACGCCCACGTCAGGCGTCGCGACCTGCTCAACGACGCGATCCGCCGGGGGCTGGACCTCATCCGGCTGGGGCGGATCTCGCCGGGCGACCTCGTCACCCACCGCTACGACCTGGAGCATGTCGGCGAGGCGTTCGGCGCCTTGGCCGACAAGCCGGAGGGATTCATCAAGGCCGTCGTCGTCATGGAAGGAGATGGAGGATGAACGTGGTTCGTCTGGGCGAGAAGACCCTCGGTGCAGAGAATCGACCGGCGTGGTGTGACCTCGTGGGCATGGGTGTGTTCCGGATCCGCCCCGACGCGACGTTCGACCGCCACTTCCACGACTCTCCCGAGTACTGGCTCTTCTACGAGGGGAAGGGGAAGGTGACCGTCGGCGCAGAGACGTACTACGTGCAGGCCGGCGATGTCGTCTGCACCCCGGCCGGCTCCTCCCACGACATCGTGGAGATCTACGAAGAGCTCGAGGGCTTCTACCTCGAGGAGCCGCTCCCCGAGGGCGGGACGATCGGACATCAACACGAGGACGCGGGCGAGGCCACCGGTCACGTGGTCCCGCAGGTGCCGCTCCCCGACGACTTCCCTCCCGTCTCGCGGGCGGGCGTCATCGGCGCCTAGCCGCGTTCCTTCTTCTGCCGCTATCCCTTCAGCCCGACCGAGGCGATCCCGCCGATCAGCTTCTCCTGGGCGAAGAAGTAGAGCAGCACAGCAGGCAACATCATGACGAGGTTCGCGGCCATCAAGAGGTTGAGGGCGGGGAAGCCCGACGTGACCAGGTTCGCCATCCCGATCGCCACGGTGAACTCTTCGTTGCTGTCCAGGTAGATGAGGGGACCGAGCAGGTCGTTCCACTCTCCGAGGAACACGAACACCACGCAGACGGCGAGGACCGGCTTGCACAGTGGCAACACGATGTGCCAGAAGACCTGGAAATGGTTGGCGCCGTCGATCCGGGCGGCGTTCTCCAGGTCGCGCGGGATCGTTCGCATGTACTGACGGATCAGGAAGATGAAGAACGCGTTGCCGAAGAACGCAGGGACGATCAGCGGCAGGTAGGACCCGTACCACCCGATGTGGAAGAACATCAGGAACTGCGGGATCATCAGCGTCTGCCACGGGATCAGCAGCGTGATGATCAGCAGGTTGAACAGGAACTCCCGCCCGCGGAACCGCAGCCGCGCGAACGCGTAGGCGACGAGCGCGCATGAGAACACGGTCCCGACGATGTTGCCCGCGACGATGATCAACGTGTTGATCGTGTAGCGCAGGAACGGTGCTGTACCAGGCGCTGCTGCTCCCGAACCAGTCGTTCGGTCCTGACCGAGCAGGGCTCGGGAGAAGTTCTCCCAGTGCCAGTGCTCCGTCGGGAACCACTGCGGGGGGAACGTGAACACCGGTTCGAAGTCGGGCTTGAGCGCGACCGTGATCATCCACCCCAGCGGCAGCAGGATCACGGCGCAGAGGCCGAACAGCGCGGCATAGAGCAGAGCGAACCTCGCCGCCCGCCGGTATCCGGGCCTCCGAGTGCGACGGACCGGCCGCTCGATCGTGTCGCCGACCTCGGCCCGGACCGTCACGAGCTACGCCTCCTCCGACTCGTAGTAGACCCACCGGCTCGACGTGACGAAGATCAGGACGATGACCACCGCGGCGGCGAGCACCAACACCCACGCGAGCGCCGAGGCGTAGCCGAACCGGCCGCTCCGGAATCCCTCGTTCCAGATGTTCAGCACGTAGAACAGCATCGATCCCCGCGTGCCGCCGCGGCTCCCGCCGAGGACGAAGGCGGTGTCGAACACCTGGAACGCCTCGATCAGACCGATCAGCAGCGTGAACAGCAACGTGGGCGTGAGGAGCGGGAGCGTGATGGTCCGGAACGTCTGCCATGCTCCGGCTCCGTCGATCCGAGCCGCGTTGTACAGGGCGGGAGGGATGTTCTGGAGCCCCGCGAGGTAGATGATCGCGCTGCCGCCCACTCCCCAGAGGCCCATGAGCACGATGGCCGGCACGGCCCAGTCGGGACTGGTGAGCCATCGAGGCGGGTCGTCGACGCCGACGGCCCGAAGGCCCTGGTTCACGATGCCCAGGTCCGGGTTGAGGAGTGACACCCACAGGGCCGCCACCGCCACCCCGCTCAGCACCGACGGCAGGAACAGGATCGTCCGGAACAGGTACATGCCTCGCACCCGCTGGTTGAGCAGGAGAGCCAACGCGAGCCCGGCGACCTGGTAGAGCGGCACGGCGAGCACCATGTACGTCAACGTCACCCGGATCGACTGCCAGAAGTTGTGGTCGTCGATCATGTCGCGGTAGTTCGTCGTGCCGATGAACCGCGGCGAGGAGATCAGGTTCCAGTTCGTGAACGACAAGGCCAAGGACGCCAGGATCGGTCCGACGACGAACAGGATCGTGCCGAGGAGCCACGGCGTTGCGAACAGGAACGCCGCACGCTCCTCCTTCTTGGCGATGCGGCCGCGACGCGGCTTCCCCCGACGACGCTTCGGCGTCGCTCCCTCGACGCCGGACGGCCCGCGCGTCAGATCTGTTCGAAGGTCGACCATGCTCGATCGAGGTTGCTCTGGATGTCCGTCGCGGCTTGGTCCATGGCCTCCTGGGCGCTCATGTTCTCCTCGACCATCAGGCTGAACGCGTCCCAGAGCGGACCGTCGAGCGTGAAGATGTTGGCCGGCAAGAAGATGTTGGGGCGGGCGAGGTTCGCGACCTCGAGCACGTCGGCGCGGCCCGTGCTGTCGCCCGCCCAATCCTCCTCTTCGGCGATGACGTTGTTGAGCGGCTGCTGACCGGCCCGTGCCCGCAGGCGATTCCCCTCCGTGGCCACGAACCCGATGAACGCCTTGGCCGCCTCGGCTTGGTCGGTGTCCGAGAAGATGCTCCAGGAGTCGGTCCATGAGCCGACCCATGGGAGGTCGCCTTCCTTCTCGACGGGGGTCGGCGCCGCGCCCCAGGGGATCTCCGCCTTCTCGAGCGTCGGGATGGCAACGACGTTGTCGATGAACGTCATCGCCATCTGGCCGGTCGCGAGCGGATCGGTGTCGCCGAAGAATTCGAAGTCCGACTCGGCCGGGCTGGTGCCGTCGCGCACCATCGTCGCGAGCACGTCGTACATGTGCACCGTCGGCGCGTCGTTCAGGTATCCCTCGGCCGTCCTTCCGTCCTCGCTGAAGAGGACCCTCCAGTCCATCCACCAATCGGTCGGCTCCGCGAAGCCACCCCAGACGTAGTCGGAACGGTCGTCGCTCCGCTGCGTGAGCCTCTCGGCGAGGGCCGCGTATTCGTCGACCGTCATCGGCTCGGTCGCCGACGGGTAGGGCTCGCCGGCCTCGTCGAACAGGTCCTTGTTGTAGAACATCATGATCGCGCCCGTGTACGACCCGAGGCAGTACGTCTTGCCGTCCACCACGCAACCGGAGAACGCGTTCTGGTTGAACTGGGAGACGTCGATGTTCTCGGAGGCGATGACATCGTCGATCGGCAGGACCCTTTCGGCCGTGATCCATCGTGTTTCGTACAGGTACCCGAGGTCCGGAGGACGGCCCGCGGCGAGCGCCGTGTCGATCTTCGTGACGTAGTTGTCCTCCGGGATGTTCGTGAGCTTCACGGTGATGTTCGTGTGTTCCTTCTCGAACGCCGCGATCAGTTTCGGCAGGAAGTCCGCCTCGCCCTCGAAGGCCCAGATGTCGATCGTCTGGGGCTCATCGACCGCCGACTGGTCCTCCGGCGGTTCCGGCTCGTTGCTCGAGCACGCCGCGGCGACGAGCGCCCCCACGACCATCGTCACCAGCGCCGCCCTGTGCCTACGAAGCTTCATCGCGAACCCCTTTCGAGTTCAATTCAAGATCCTGTCGCCGGTCGCCGGATCGAAGAAGTGCAGCGCGTCCATGTCGACGACCAGCTCCACGTCGTCACCGTCGCCCGCCTTCGTCCGGGCGGTGACCCTCGCGACGAACGTCGTTTCGGTTGTGTCGGTCGGCGTGTCGTCATCGCTCGCGCCGGCGCGTCCATCGGTCGCCACCGACACTCGGTTCGTCTTGACGGGGAAATGCAGGAACGCCTCGGGGCCCATCGACTCGCGGAGCGAGACCGACACGCGCAGTCGTCGGTCGGCCGGTGCTCCCGGAACGAGGCTCGCGTCCTCGAGGTCCTCGGGCCGGATGCCGACGATCACCTTCTTCCCGGCATAGGACCGAAGTGCCGGCCGCGTCTCGAACACGTGCTCCGACGCTCGCAGGCGTTGCTCGCCGAACGCGATCGTCGTGCTGTCGTTCGACGACACGAGATCCGCCTCTGCGAGATTCATCGCGGGGGACCCGATGAAGCTCGCGACGAACAGGTTCGCGGGAGCGTCGTAGACGTCCTGCGGCGCCCCGACCTGTTGCAGCGTGCCGTCGTTCATCAGCGCCAGGTTGTGCCCGAGCACCATGGCTTCCGTCTGGTCGTGCGTGACGTAGATCGTCGTCACGCCGAGTTCGCGCTGGAGCTCCGCGATCTCCGCTCGCATCTCGACCCGGAGCTTCGCGTCGAGGTTCGACAGCGGCTCGTCCATCAGGAACGCTTGCGGATCGCGGACCATGGCTCGGCCCATCGCGACCCGCTGGCGCTGGCCGCCGGAGAGCTGCTTCGGTCGCTTCTGCAGCAGGTCGTCCGTCAGGCTGAGGATGCGGGCGGCCTCACGGACGCGGCGATCGATCTCGCCACGCTCCACCTTGCGCATCCGCAGGCCGAAGGCCAGGTTCCGGTACACCGACATGTGCGGGTACAGGGCGTAGTTCTGGAAGACCATCGCGATGTCGCGATCCTTCGGCAGCACGTCGTTCACGACCTGCTCGCCGATCCGGATCGTGCCGCCGGTGAGCTCCTCGAGCCCGGCCACCATCATCAGCACGGTGGTCTTGCCGCAACCGGACGGGCCAACCAGCACGGTCAGTTGGCCGTCGGGGATCTCCAGATCGAG
>JBOGVC010000059.1:0-11212 GCA_050695275.1 Actinomycetota bacterium
ACCTGAAGTCCTCGGAGCAGATGCGGGCGCTGTTCGCCGAGCTTCCCGAGGCCTGCGACAACACGCTCGCGATCGCGGACTCGGTGGATCTGGAGCTGATCTACGGCGACGGTGCCGCTCCGGAGGATCGGTACCACCTCCCGCGGTTCGAAGCCCCGGACGGCGGGACGCTCGAGGATTACCTCCGAGAGCTGACCCGCGCGGGCGCAGCCCAGCGCTACGGCGATCCGCTCCCGCAGGAGATCCGTGACCGCCTGGACCTGGAACTCGGCGTGATCCTCCAGATGGGACTCGCGGGCTACTTCCTGATCGTGTGGGACCTGATCCGGTTCGCGCGCGAGCAGGGGATCCGCGTCGGACCCGGGAGAGGCTCCGCCGCCGGGTCCGTCGTGTCCTATTGCCTGCGCATCACCGACGTCGACCCGCTCCGCTACGGGTTGATCTTCGAGCGGTTCCTGAACGCCGAACGGATCCAGATGCCGGACATCGACATGGACTTCGACGAGCGTCGGCGGGACGAGGTGATCCGCTACGCGAGCGCGAAGTACGGCGCCGACCACGTCGCGCAGATCGTGACGTTCCAGACGATCAAGGGGAAGCAGGGGATCCGCGACGCCGCCCGCGTCCTCGGCTTCCCGCCGGCCGTGGGGGACCGGCTCTGCAAGATGTACCCGACCCCGGTGATGGGTCGCGACCACCCGATCGAGGAGGCGCTGAAGCTGTCGCCGGAGCTGGCGGTCGCCTACGAGCGCGAGCCGGAAGCGAAGGAGATCGTCGACACGGCACGCGCGCTCGAGGGACTGCGCCGCGAGGACTCGGTGCACGCGGCCGGCGTGGTGATCGGCGACGCGCCCCTCGTGCGGTACCTCCCGCTCAAGCTCTCCAAGGATTCACGGGACGACTCCAAGCGCATCGTCACCCAGTTCGACATGCACGGCGTCGAGAAGCTGGGTCTGCTCAAGATGGACTTCCTCGGCCTGCGCAACCTGTCCGTGATCGAGGACACGCTCCGGCACCTCCGGGCGCGCGGGACGGAACTCGACATCGACCACGTGCCCCTGGACGACGCCGAGACCTACGCGATGCTGCGGCGGGGCGAGACCACGGGGGTGTTCCAGATGGAGTCGGGCGGGATGCGGAGCCTGATCAAGCTCCTGGAGCCGGACCGGTTCGAGGACCTGATGGCGCTCGTGGCCCTCTACCGGCCGGGGCCCCTGAACAATGGCCTGCACACCGAGTACGCCGAACGCAAGCACGGCCGCAAGCCGGTGACGTACCCGCATCCGGACCTCGAGACGATCCTGCAGGGCACGTACGGCGTGATGGTCTATCAGGAGCAGGTGATGCAGATCGCCGTGGCGATGGCCGGCTTCTCGATGGGCGAGGCCGACACGCTCCGCAAGGCGATGGGCAAGAAGAAGATCGAGTACCTGATGCCCTTCAAGGAGCGGTTCGTGAAGGGTGCCGTCGACCGCGGCTACGCGGAGCGCTCGGCGGCGGACATGTTCGAGATGTTCGTCCCGTTCGCGGACTACGGCTTCAACGCCTCGCACGCGTGCGCGTACGGCCTGGTCGCGTACCAGACCGCGTACCTGATGGCGCATCACCCGGTGGCCTACATGGCCTCGATCCTCACGTCCGTGAAGGACGACAAGGATCGCAAGCCCTATTACCTGTACGCGTGCCGCGCGATGGGCATCGAGGTGCTCCCACCGGACGTGAACGACTCCACGCTTGACTTCGCTCCGGCCGCCGATGACGACCAGGCGATCCGCTACGGCTTGTCCGCGGTGCGCAACGTGGGCGACGCGGCGGTGCAACAGGTGATGGAGGCGCGGGCCGCGAAGGGCAGGTTCGAGTCCTTCTCCGACTTCTGCCGGAAGGTCGACCCGTCCGTCCTCACGAAGCGCGCGCTTGAGTCCATGATCCTTGCCGGCGCGTTCGACTCCCTGGGCTATCGGCGCCGGGCCCTCCTGATCGGGCACGACAAGGTGTCCGGTCCGATCGTCGCGGAGCGGAAGGCGGAGGCCGCCGGGCAGTTCTCGCTCTTCGGCGGGGACTCGGACGTGGGCCAGATCGACGAATCCGTCCTCGAGGGCGAGGAGTTCGACAAGCCGGAGCTCCTGCGTTTCGAGAAGGAGATGCTCGGCTCGTTCGTCTCGGACCATCCGCTGCTCGAGGTCGCCGACGACCTCCGGGCGCAGAGTACGCACGAGATCGGCGACCTGGAGGGGGCGGATGACGGAGAGCTGGTGACCGTCGCCGGGATCATCGGCGGGGTCTCCCGGAAATACACGAAGCGAGGGGAGCCGTACGCGCAGTTCCGTCTCGAGGGCCTCTCGGCCGGGGTCGACGTCGTGGCGTTCCCCTCCGTCTACGAAGCGGACCCGGACCTGATCGCCGCCGATCGGATCGTGCTGGTGGTCGGGCGGATCGACCGGCGCGGTCGCGAACTCCAGATCCGCGCCAACGACGTGCGCGAGCCGATCCTCTCGGGGACGGCGCCGTCGGCGGGGGGAGAGTCGGTCGTGATCGACCTCACGGCGGCGGCATGCACGGACGCGGTGCTCTCCAAGATGGCGGAGCTCCTGCGGTCCCGCCCCGGCCCCGCTCCCGTCCGCGTCCGGTTCCATTCGACCGACGGCGTCCGGCCGTTGAACATGGGCGAGTTCCTGGTGGATCCGTCCGGGTTGATGGGGGAGCTGGCCGGCTTGCTGGGCTCCGGCGCCGCCCGGGTCGAACGCGCCACCTGAGCCCGTACCCATCCTGCCCGCGACCGGCGCCCCGCGGCCCGAAGGCCGTCGGTGCCTCTATCGTGCGCACGTGTTCGAGGTGATCCCGGCGATCGACGTCAAGGACGGAGCGCTCGCCCACCTGACGCCGACCGGTCTGATGCCGATCGACGCGTTCGACGGCGACCCGGTCGCGGCGGCGGCCGCGATGGTCGAGGCGGGCGCGACTCGGCTGCACGTCGTCGACATGGATCTCGCGTTCGACGGCGAGCCAAGGAACCTCGACGTCGTCTCGGCGATCGTCTCCCTACGGGTTCCGGTGCAGGCGGGCGGAGGTGTACGAACGGCCGACGAGGTCGATGCCCTCCTCTCCGTCGGCGTTTCGCGCGTCGTGCTCGGATCCGCGGCGCTCGCGGACGAAGTCGTGGCGCGGGAACTCCTCGGGGTGCATGGGTCGCGGCTGATCGTCGGGATCGAGGTCGGTGACGGCGGCACGATCCGGTCACGGGGACGCGACCCCGTCGACCTGCCGCTCATGGAGACGCTCGGATGGCTCTCCGCCGCCCGTGCTCCGAGGTTCCTCGTCACGGCGGTGGCCAGGGTTGGTTCGTCGATGGGGCCCGACGTCGGAGCGGTGCAGCGGGTCGTGCGCGCCGGCCGCCCGGTGATCGCCGCGGGAGGGATCCACACCGTCGACGACCTCCGAGCCCTCCGGGCGGCCGGCGCGTCGGGTGCCGTGGTCGGGCGAGCCGCCCTCGAGGGAACCCTGGATCTCGCCGAGGCTCGCTCGGCTCTCGCCTGAGCGACCACGTCTAGACTCGCCGCCCCATGGGCTTCCTGACCGAGCTCGTCGACCGGTTGCGACAGGACCTCCGCGAGCATCCGCTCGACGATGCGACGCTGATGGCGCGCGCCTCGGCCATGCCGCCCGCGAGGGACTTCCTCGGTGCGCTGCGGGGAGCCACACCGCCCGCCTTGATCGCGGAGGTGAAGCGAGCGTCCCCGTCCGCCGGTGCGATCGCGAAGGACGCGAACGCGAGCGTCCTGGCTCGCGGCTACGAGGCGGGCGGTGCGACGGCCGTGTCGGTCCTCACCGAACCCCGTCATTTCCAAGGATCGCTCGCGGACCTGCAGGCGGTCCGATCGTCGGTCTCGATCCCGGTCCTCCGCAAGGACTTCGTGGTGCACCCCGCGCAGGTCATCGAGTCGCGCGCATCGGGGGCGGACGCCGTATTGCTGATCGTGGCCGTGCTCACGGATGCCGAGCTCCGTGCGCTCCTGGAGGCGGCGACCGATCTCGGACTCGGGACCCTCGTCGAGACGCATTCGGACGAGGAGCTCCGGCGCGCCCTCGAGACGGACGCGCCGGTGATCGGGGTCAACGCCCGCGATCTCGAAACGCTCGAGGTGGATGTCGAGGGGGCGCTCGGCCGTCTCCGTCGCCTGCCAGCCGATCGCCTGGGCGTGCTCGAGAGCGGCGTCTCGACGCGCGGGCACGTGGACGCCGCGCTCGCCGCCGGGGCGTCTGCCATCCTGGTAGGGGAGACCCTGATGCGGGCCGAGGACCCTGCCCGCGCGGTGCGGAAGCTGCTCTGGAGGGAACTGCGCACATGACGATCGCGACCACGCTCCCCGACGCACGTGGCCGGTTCGGCACCTACGGCGGGCGGTACGTCCCCGAGGTGCTGATCCCCGCGCTCGATGAGCTCGCCGAGGCTTGGGCGGAGCTCCGCGAGGACGCCGGCTTCCGAGCGGAGCTCTCGACGCTGTCGGAGACCTTCGTCGGCCGTCCGACACCGATCACGCGAGCCGTTCGCCTGTCCGCGGACCTCGGATACGAGATCTGGCTGAAACGCGAGGACCTCGCGCACACCGGCGCGCACAAGATCAACAACGCGCTCGGGCAGGCCTTGCTCGCGAAGCGGCTCGGGAAGGAGCGGATCATCGCCGAGACCGGCGCCGGGATGCACGGCGTCGCGACCGCGACCGCGTGCGCCCTGCTGGGGCTCCCGTGCGTCGTGTACATGGGGGAGGAGGACACGCATCGACAGGCGCCGAACGTGTCGCGGATGCAGCTCCTCGGCGCCGAGGTCGTCCCGGTCACGGCGGGCTCGAAGACGCTCAAGGAGGCCGTGAACGAGGCGCTGCGGGACTGGGCCGCGTCGGTCCGGACCACCCATTACATCATCGGCTCCGTCGTGGGGCCGCACCCATTCCCGGTGCTCGTGCGCGATCTCCAGCGCGTCATCGGCGATGAGGCGCGCCCCCAGTTCAGCGACGCGACCGGGGGCGCCGACCCCGACGTGGTCGCGGCGTGCGTCGGCGGCGGGAGCAACGGGATCGGGATGTTCACCGCGTTCGTGGGCGCCCCGGGGATCCGGCTGATCGGTGTGGAGGCCGGCGGCCGCGGTCCCGGGCTCGGCGAGCACTGCTCGTCGCTGACGCAGGGGCATCCCGGGATCCTCCACGGCGCGATGAGCTACCTGTTGCAGGACGATGACGGGCAGGTCGCGCTGACCCACTCGATCTCTGCCGGGCTCGACTACCCGGGCGTGGGACCGGAGCACGCCTACCTGCGCGACGCCGGACTCGCCGAGTACGTCAGCGCCTCCGACGACGACGCGCTCGAGGGGTTCCAGGCGCTGTCCAGGAGCGAAGGCATCATCCCGGCTCTCGAGCCGGCGCACGTGATCGGATGGCTGCTGCACCGACCGCTGGAGCCGGGAACGTCGGTCCTCGTCTGCCTCTCCGGGAGGGGCGACAAGGACCTCGACACGGTGCGCGCGAACCTCGGGATCTCCTAGATGGGCCGCCTCGAGGACGCGTTGCGGGCCCGACGCGACGCCGGGGGACGTGCGTTCGTCCCGTACGTCACCGGCGGGTATCCCGGTGTGGACGCCGGCCTCCTCCGCCGGCTCGCGGCCGTGGGAGCGGATGCGATCGAGGTCGGCATCCCGTTCTCCGACCCCGTGATGGACGGTGGCGTGATCCAGGAGGCCTCGGCGGAGGCCCTGCGCGCGGGCGCCCGGCTCGGCGACGTCCTCGACACGATCCGCGAGGCCGCGACCGAGGTGCCCGTCGCGGTCATGACCTACGTGAACCCGGTGGTCCGGCATGGGGTCGCGTCCTTCCTCGACGAGGCCGTGGCCGCCGGGGTCGCCGGCGTGATCGTTCCGGACCTGCCCGTCGACGAGTCGGCCGAGCTGGAGCGGGAGACGGCCGCGCGCGGCGTCGACGCGGTGCTCCTGGCGGCGCCCGGGACCCGCGCGGAGCGGCTGGGCGAGATCGGACGGAGGTCGCGGGGCTTCGTCTATTGCGTGGCCACCTACGGGGTGACCGGGGCACGGGACCGCGTGGAGGACACGGCCGAGGCGATCGTCGCCGCCCTCCGCCCCCTCACGGACCTCCCGCTGCTGCTCGGCGTGGGGATCGGCACCCCCGCACAGGCGGCGGAAGTCTGCGCCTTCGCGGACGGCGTGGTGGTCGGGAGCGCCCTCATGAGCAGGGTCGTCGGTGGGGACGTGGAAGGGGCGGTCCAGCTGGCGACGGAGTTCCGTCGGGCGATCCCCTCCTGAGGCATCTCCGTCACACCGCCCCGACGTATGCCATTGCGGACACGGCGGGGCGATTGGCCAACCGTGGCCGCGATGTGATAGTCACATCCAATCTCGGGAGACCGAGGAGAAGGGGGGCTTCATGAAGCATCGCATATGGTTCAAAGCGCTCGCCCTGATGGCAGTGCTGACGATCGTCGCGACGGCGTGTGCCGACGACGATGGCGACGGGGGGCAGACCGGCGGCGAGGTCGACTGCGCGACCGTCGAGTTCGGGTGCGTGGAGGTAGGCGCGGACGAGCCGATCAACCTCGGGGCGGCCCAGGTGATCAGCGGCGCGGACGCCACGCTCGGCCAGGACCAGGTCAACGCTCTCGAGCTGGCGATCGATTACCTGGACGAGTCGTTCGACCAGACACCGGGCACGCTGCTCGACCACCCGGTCGAGCTGACGGTCGAGGACGAGCTGTGCTCGGCGGAAGGCGGTCAGGCGGCGGGCACGGCGCTCGCGGCGGACACCTCGATCGTGGCCGTCGTGGGGACGAGCTGCTCGAGCGCGGCGCTCGGCGTCGCGGACACGCTCCTCGGCGACAAGGGCGTGGTGCTGATCTCCGGATCGAACACCAGCCCCGCGCTGACGGACCCCGAGCTGCACAACCCGTTCTACGCCCGCACGGCCCACAACGACCGCATCCAGGGCGCGATCGTGGCCGAGTTCTCGCTCGGCGAGGACCTCGGGGCGACGACCGCCGCGACGATCGCAGACGAGAGCCCCTACACCCAGGGACTCGTCGCCGCGTTCGAGGCGAACTTCGAGGCGGGGGGCGGCACGCTCACCGGCTCGGAGCAGGTCGATTCGGAGCAGACGGACTTCAAGCCCGTCCTGCGCGCGCTGGCGGAGGGGGATCCGGACGTCCTGTACTTCCCGATCTTCGTCGCGGCGTGCACCTTGGTGATGCGCCAGGCCGCGGACATCATGCCCGACACCACGCTCATCGTGTCGGACGGGTGCCTGTCGAGCGACACGCTCAAGAACGCCGGTCCCGCAGCGGACGGCGTCTGGGCGTCCTCGCCCGACCTGTCGGCGTTCCAGACGAACGAGTTCTACTCGGGCGACTTCATCCCCGCCTACCAGGAAGCGTTCGGAAGCGACCCGTTGTCGGTGTTCCACGCCCACGCCTTCGACGCTGCGAACGTGGTGTTCGCCGCGATCGAGGCGGTCGCGATCGACAACGGCGACGGATCACTGTCGATCCCACGGCAGGCGCTCCGCGACGAGATCTTCGGAACGGAGGGATACGCCGGCGTGACCGGCACGATCACGTGTCTCGACACGGGTGACTGCGCGACGGACGTCACGATCGGGATGTTCCTCGGACCGGGGTGGCCCGTCGAAGGCGGCACGGGAGATACCTCCGCCCAGTACACGGACACGAAGTCCTTGGACGAGGTGCTCTAGGGAAACAGGCACAACGGCGGAGGGGCCGCGGGTCGAGCCGGGAGGCTCGCCCGCGGTCCCTTCCCTCGAAGGAGGGGAACCTGGCGGGGACCGACGCGCCGCGCGTAGCCACCGTGCAGCTCAGCCGCTTCGAGCGGCTGCCGTGGCGGCGCATCATCCTCGTCGTCCTGGGGATCGTCGTGATCGGCGTGGTGGGCATCGGCGCCTTCCGCACGCTCGCGCTCGATCGCGCCGAGGGCGGGTTCTCGGGTGCGGCCTGGCGCGACTTCGTCGTGCAGGGCACCGCCCAGGGCGCGATCTTCGCGATGATCGCGCTCGGCTACAGCCTCGTCTACGGGATCCTCCGGATGATCAACTTCGCGCACGGCGAGGTGTTCATGGCGGGCGCCTTCGGGTCGTTCTTCTTCGCCGACGCCTACGCGAAGAGCGGCTTCCTGAACAGGAGCCCCCTCGTCGCGCTCGCGATCGTGACGCTCGTGGCCGTGGCCGTGTCGGTGGGCACCGCGGTCCTGCTGGAGCGGCTCGCCTACCGTCCGGTCCGGAACGCGCCCCGGCTCGTCCCACTGATCACCGCGATCGGGGCGTCGCTCTTCCTGGCGAACGCGTTCCGAGGGTTCTTCGGCCCGCAGCCGTACGGGTACCCGAAGCCGAACGTCCTCGCGGGCAACGTCACGATCCTGGGGGTGCAGATCCAACGCACGCAGCTGCTCGTGCTCGTCGTGGCGGTGATCTGCATGATCGTCCTGCAGTGGTTCGTGGCGACGACACGGACGGGGCGGTCGATGCGGGCGGTCGCCCAGGATCGGGAGATCGCCAGCCTGATGGGCATCAACGTGGACCGGGTGATCGTCGTCACGTTCGCGATCGGCGGCGTGCTCGCGGGGATCGCCGGCGTGCTCTTCTCGCTCTCCTTCGAGCAGGTGCAGTTCACGATGGGATTCCGGCCCGGGATCGCGGCGTTCACCGCCGCCGTCCTCGGGGGCATCGGCAGCATCGGCGGCGCGGCCCTCGGTGGGTTCGTGATCGGCCTGCTCCAGGCCGTCGGGCCGCCCCTGATCCTCACCGGCTTCGGCATCCCGAGCGTCTTCTCCCTGAAGGACGCGTTCGTGTTCCTCGTCCTCGTCCTCGTCCTCGTGTTCCGGCCGGGAGGGCTCCTGGGTACCGGAGAGGCGGAGAAGGTGTGATGGCCGTACGACGCTGGATCCGCACCGGAGCGCTCGCGGGCCTCGTGACGGTCTTCCTGGCCCTCGTGGGGCTGATCGGCGGGTTCGCAGACGTGTTCCTGATCGGGGACGAGGTCACGTTCGCAGGCGTGATGCTGCTCCTGCCGGCGTTCGCGGCGGGTGTGGTGGCCGCCGCTCCACGGATCGAGGGAGGGGAGCGCCGCGAGAAGACGCTCGGGGAGGCGGCGGCCGCCGCGGCCATCACCGCGGCGGCGGCCGGCATCGTGTTCGCCGCCGCCGTGCTCCTCGCGAACCTGATCGGGGAGGAGCGCATCCGCCCCGTCTTCCTGAACGTGTCGCCGACCCTGATGGAGTTCGTCGCGTTCGGGCAGTCGACGGTCGTCGGCGCCCTGATCCTCGTCGCACTGTCGACCGTGGCCGGGGTGCTCGGCGGACTCCTGCGGGCGGCCCCGCCGGTGATCCGCAGATCCGTCACCGCGGCCGTGACCGTCACGGTCCTGTTCGGCTTCCTCCAGCGGGTGATCCCGATCGCGCTGGACCAGCTGTCGCTCGAACGGGATTGGCTCTACAGCTCGATCCATCACGGACTCACCTGGGTCGGCGCCGCGGTGGTCGCCGCGGTCAGCGCCGGGGTCAGCCTGCTGAACGCGCGGTTCGGCGGACGGGTCCGCGGGAGCCTCGCCTCGAGCATGGGGAGGGATCGGAGCGGACCCGCGATGAGCCCCGTGCGCCTGATCTCGAGCGTGGCCGCCGTCGCCCTCCTGATCGCCGCTCCGCTCCTGCTCGGATCGGTGATCTCCGAGGTCCTCGGCACGGTGATGGTCTTCGCGTTGCTGGGCATCGGCCTGAACATCGTCGTCGGGTACGCCGGCCTGCTGGACCTCGGCTACGTGTTCTTCTTCGCGCTCGGCGCCTACTCCCTGGCGCTCCTCACCGGCGCCACCCTGAACGCCTACGGGATCTCGCCCGATCCCGCGATCTCGGGCGACCTGAACTTCTACGTCGCGATCCCCATCGTGATGGTGATCGCGGCGGCGGCCGGTCTCCTCATCGGCGCCCCGGTGCTCCGGCTGCGTGGCGATTACCTGGCGCTGGTGACGCTGGGTCTGGGCGAGATGGTGACGGTGCTCGTGGGGAGCCCCTGGCTCGTCCCGCTCGTGGGCGGCCCGAGCGGGATGCGCGGGATCACGGACGCCGCGATCGGAGGGTTCGCGTTCCGCGATCCGCAGCGCTTCTACTACCTCGCGCTCGCGTTCGTCGCGCTCGCGGCGTTCCTGTCGTGGCGACTGGCAACCTCGCGGATCGGGCGGGCGTGGACGGCGATGCGCGAGGATGAGCAGACCGCCGACGCGATGGGGATCAGCACGACCCGCTTCAAGCTGCTCGCGTTCGCGATCGGCGGCGCGATCGGCTCGCTCGGCGGGGCCCTCTTCGCGGTGAAGATCGGGTCGCTGACCCCTGCCAGCTTCCAGGTGATCGTGTCGATCCAGGTGCTGGGCCTGGTGATCCTCGGCGGTCTCGGGAGCATCCCCGGCGTGCTCGTGGGCGCGCTCGTCCTGGTCGGACTGCCGGGACTGCTGCGGGAGTTCGAGGAGTACCGCTTCCTCGCGTACGGGGCGGCGGTCGTGGCCGTGATGGTCCTGCGGCCGCAGGGCCTGGTCCCGAACGTGCGCCGGAGCCGCGAGCTCCAGGACGAGGAACGCGCCCAGGACGAATGGGCGAAAGCGGTGGAGGAAGGGGAGACCCCGGGCGAGCTCGGCCCCGCGGCGGAGGTGACGACGTGAGCGAAGCGGCCCCCTTGAGCTCGGAGGCCGTGCTCGAGGTCCGCGGTCTCGAGAAGCACTTCGGAGGCCTGTACGCGCTCTCCGGCCTGGACATGGAGGTGCGCCGCGGCGAGATCGTGTCGGTGATCGGACCCAACGGCGCCGGGAAGAGCACGCTCTTCAACGTGATCACGGGCATCTACGAGCCGGATGCCGGCGACATCCGGTACCAGGGCTCGAGCATCGTGGGGCTGCGACCCCATCAGGTCGTGAAGCTCGGGATCGCGAGGACGTTCCAGAACGTCCGGCTCTTCGCGAACATGACGATCCTCGAGAACGCGATGGTGGGCCAGCACTGCCGGAGCAAGGGCGGCGTTGTCGGCTCGATCCTCCGCACGCCGGGGATCCGCGCGGAGGAAGCGCGGATCCGGCAGCGCGCCGAGGACGCCCTCGCGTTCTTCGGCAAGCGCCTGTCCGGGTACCGCCTGGAGCAACCCGCCTTCTCCCTCTCCTACGCGAA
>JBOGVC010000060.1:0-15116 GCA_050695275.1 Actinomycetota bacterium
CGGAAGTACTTCTGGGCGACGATGTTGGTGGCGTTCTGCGACCAGGACACGGGGAACTCGACGTTCCGCTGCTCGAAGGCGTTGCCGCCCTCCTTGAAGTTCGGGATGACGGCGTCTCGCGTCTCCCACTCCACCTCGTCGAAGGGATGCGTGCCCTCCGTGGAGAAATGCCGTCGGAAGCTCAAGCCGTCGTGTTCCGTGGCCTCGATCACCTGCACGTCCTGCAGGTCGTCGCTGGTCTTCGCCACCTGCGTCGCCCTCCTCTCCTGGGGAAGAACCTGGTGGGAGTCCTGAGGGGCCAGGAGTCCCGGTGGATGAATCACATCCGTGGAATCACAAGGATGTCATCCAACCTCCGAGCGACCCTCGTGTCAAGTCTCTATCTTGCTAGATGTGGGGTGATACTCCCACCTCCAACCACTACATCTTGTGGTTTCAGCACGACCTTCCGAACCGGCCCTGAAGCTAGTGGAGGCGGTGTGTGGAACGCCAGTGGACGACCGGTGGGAACGTGATCCTTGGCGAACATTCATGGCGATCGCGCTGACCAGTGTCAGTCCTTGGCGGCGCGTTTCCGGCGTTTGGCGGGCACCCGCTTGAGCAGGGTCCCGAGCTCCCGCTCGAAGTCGGTGATCTCCTGGAAGTCCTTGTAGACGCTCGCGAACCGGATGTAGGCGACCTCGTCGAGCTTGCGGAGCTGCTGCAGGACCTCGAGACCAACCTGCTCCGACGTGACCTCCGGCCCCTTGCGCCGGAGTCGCTCCTCCACCCGGTCCACGAGCTCCTCCACCTGGAACTCCGAGACCGGCCGGTTCTTCGTGGCCTTGAGGATGCCAGCGGTGACCTTCTCCCGGCGGAACGGATCCCTCGAGTCGTCCCGCTTGCGAACCACGAGACCGACGTCCTCGATCCGCTCGTAGGTGGAGTACCGACGGCTGCAGGCCGCGCACTGCCGACGTCGGCGGATCGCCGATCCACCGGCCGCCGGCCGTGAGTCGACGACCCGGTCGTCGTCCGCGCCGCACCATGGGCATCTCATGTCGGTCGTGGCCACAAGATGTGGTGGCCGCGGGCACGGTACCCGCAGGATGTGGTGTGGTCAAACCCATCGACCGCCGTCGTCAGCCGACGGAGGGGATGGAGAGCTCCTGTCCCGGGACGAGGGCACCGGGATCCACCTGGTTGACCGACGCGATGGCACTCACCACGAGGCGAGGATCCACCGACGGGGAGGACCGCCGGGCGATGGACCACAGGGTGTCACCGGGACGCACGACGTACGTGCGAGCGAAGCGCGCTTCCGAGGCACCGCCGACGCCGACGGCGTTGGCCACCGGTCCGGAGAGGACCCCGATGACACCGATGACGACGGTGAGGGCGACCAGCCGCCTCCGCCGAACGCGTGTTCGACCCATGCGCCAATGCTGGACGAACGCGTGTTCGATGTCAAGGCGAGAACCGAACATATGTTTGCGTCTCCTCCGAGCGGGTGCTAGCGTCCCTTCCTGGCAGCGGCGCCGACCTTTGGCCGATGGGCGCCGCCCGGAACAGGAGGCTACGCACCATGTCCGACATGACTTCGCGGCAGCAGCGCATCCTCGATTTCATCGAGAAGACCGTGCGCGAGCGTGGCTATCCCCCGACGGTCCGCGAGATCGGCGAGGCGGTGGGCCTCACCTCTTCATCGTCCGTCCACGCCCAGCTGGCCAACCTCGAGCGGAAGGGCCTCCTCACGAAGGACCCGAGCAAGCCTCGTGCGATGACACTCTCGGACGAGCGCCGGGCGGAGGGGACGCCGGTGCCGCTGATCGGTCGGATCGCGGCAGGCGAGCCGGTCCTCGCTGAGGAGCACGTCGAGGACCGCATCATGGTGCCGGCCGAGTTCGTTCGGGGGGACGGTCATTTCGCGCTGCGGGTCGCCGGCGAGTCGATGGTCGGGGCGGGGATCCTCGACGGTGACGTCGTGGTCGTGCGGAGCCAGCGCTCGGCGACCGACGGCGACATCGTGGCCGCGCTCCTGCCCGGACCGGCGGAGGACGAGGCCACCGTGAAGCGCCTCGGTCACGACGGCGCGCGCGTGATGCTGATCCCCGAGAACCCCGCCCTCGAGCCGTTCGAGATGCTCGACGGCAGGATCCTCGGCAAGGTCGTGGCGGTGCTCAGGAAACTCTGAGTCGGGCTAAGCTCCATCCCCGACGACGACCGAGAGGCCGAGGGGGCCCGACCGATGTCCACGCAGTCGAGCACCAAGCTGGAGACCCAGATCCACTCGCAACCGGACGCGCTCTCCCATCTCCTGACCTCGGATCGTGCTCGGGATCAGACCCACGTGGCGGCCGATCGCCTCCAGCGCTCGAAACGGATCTGGCTCGTCGGCACCGGCACGAGCCATCACGCCGCGATCCTCGGGGCCGGGATGCTCCAGGACGCGGGACGTTCGGCCGTCGCCGTGTCGTCGATGCGCTTCGTCGTCTGGGCGCCGATCGTCGGCCCCGACGACGCGATCATCCTCATCACCCACACGGGCGAGACGGCCTATGCGCTCGCCGCCCGCGCGCTCGCGACCAGCGCCGACGTCGACGTGATGATGATCACGAAGCGCGGCACGCCCTTCCCGCACGCGATCGAGACGTGCCCTGCCGAGACCGCGGAGACCTACACCGTGAGCTATACGACCGCGCTGCTGACGCTCGCGATGATCGCGAAGGAGATGGGTGCGGACTCGATCACGGAGGACACGCTCGCGCTCGTCCCCGGAGCGGTGCGCCAGGCGATCGATCAGCCTGGCACCGAGTCCGTGCGGGTCCCCGAGCGAACGCTCGTGATCGCGGGCGCCGGGCCTGCCGCGTTCACCGCACGCGAGGGCGCGCTGAAGCTGCGCGAGGGCGCGCGGGTGATGGCCGAAGGGCACGACATCGAATACCTCCTCCACGGCTCGGCGGTGCCGCTCGATCATCGGGACGGAGTGCTCGGCCTGACGACGCCCGAGGCGGACGGATTCGTTGGCGCCGTGACAGCCGCGGCCGCCGCCGAGGGCATCCCCGTCTCCACGCTGGGGGAACCGGCGCCCCTCCCGACGCTCCTGGCCCAGATCCCCCTCACGGTCCGGCTGCAGGTCCTCGCCCTCCGGTTCGCGGTCGAACGCGGCCAGGATCCCGACACGGTGATCACGGGCAATTGGGCGGATGAGGGACTGTGGAGGATCGGTCGCCCGGACCGGTAGAGGCTCAGCTCCCGTCCGTGACGAACGGGCGGATCGCGGACAGCAGCCGCAGGCCCACGCGGACCCGGACGATCGTCCCGTCGGTGTCGGTCTCCTTCGACAACACCTCGGCCTCCCGGTAGAGGCGTGCCGTCACGTCCTCGCGCCCGAACGGCACGAGGAGCGTCACCTCGACGGGCGGGTGAGGCACGCGCGCCCCGATCACCTCGAGCAGGCCGTCCGAGCCCTCGCCGGTCAGCGCGGAGACCGCGACGGACCCCTGGAAACGGCCGGCGAGCCTGGCCCGTGCGGACCCGGGGACCTCGTCGATCTTGTTCAGCGCGAGGACCTCCGGGATCTGGCCGGCCCCGATCTCCTCGAGCACCCGTCGGACCGCGTCCACCTGTTCGTCGAGCACCGGCGAGGTGGCGTCGGCGACGTGCACGATCAGGTCTGCCAAGACCACCTCCTCGAGGGTGGAGCGGAACGCCTCCACCAGGTCGTGGGGCAGCTTCCCCACGAACCCGACGGTGTCGGAGATCACGGCGCGGCGCCGCCCGGGGAGCTCGATCCGGCGGGTGGTGGGGTCGAGCGTCGCGAAGAGCTGGTCCGCCACGACCGTCTTCGCCCCGGTCAGGCGGTTCATCAGCGTCGACTTGCCCGCGTTGGTGTAGCCGGCGATCGCCACCTGCGGGATCCCGGAGTCCTGACGGCGCGAGCGCTTGAGGTCGCGGGTCTTCGTCAGCGTCTTGATGTCCCGCCGGAGCTTCGAGATGCGGCGGCGGATGTGCTGACGGTCGACCTCCATCTTCGTCTCACCGGGGCCTCGCGTGCCGATCCCGCCTCCGAGGCGGCTCATGGCCTCCCCCCAACCGCGGAGCCGCGGCAGCAGGTAGTTCAGCTGTGCGAGCTCGACTTGCGCCTTGCCCTCCCGGCTCCTCGCGTGCAGCGCGAAGATGTCGAGGATCAGCGCCGTGCGATCGATCACCTTCACGCCCAGCCGCTCCTCCAGGCTCCGGAGCTGTCCCGGCGTGAGCTCCTGGTCCAGGATCACCGACTCCGCGCCGAGCCGATGCACGGTGTGGTGGAGCTCCTCGATCTTCCCCCGGCCGATGAAGGTGCCCGGATCGGGCTCCCGGCGACTCTGCACGATCCGGGAGACGGCGTCGGCGCCGGCTGAGTCCGCGAGCGCGTCGAGCTCGTCGAGGTCCGCTTCGCTGATGCCGGGTCCGACACCCACGAGCACGGCCCGTTCGCGAACGCGTGGCTGCCACGTCGCGGACAGCGGCGACTCGAGGATGGCGCGGTCCCGTGTCCGGCGGCCGTCATCCGCCTCGCGTCGGATCTTGGGCCGCTCCGGCATCCGCTAGGAGCCCACCGACGATCCGAACTCACGGAGCAGCTCGTTCAGCTGGAGCTTGGACTCCGTCGCCTCGGTGCGGTAGCCGATGATCAGTCCTGCCGGCAGGCCGTACCCGCCGGCCGGGAAGTCCCGCGCGCGCGACCCGGGAACCACGATCGCCCCGGCCGGCACCTCGCCCCGGTGCTCCACGGGCTCCTCGCCGGTCACGTCGATCACCGGGGTGTTGCCGGTGAGGATCAGCCCCGCTCCCAGGACCGCACGTGTGCGCACCCGTACGCCCTCGACCACGATGCACCGCGAGCCCACGAACGCACCGTCCTCGACGATCACCGGGCCTGCCTGGACCGGCTCGAGGACGCCACCGATCCCGACGCCGCCGGATAGGTGCACCCCGGCGCCGATCTGCGCGCAGGACCCCACCGTCGCCCAGGTGTCGACGAGCGCGCCCGGACCGACCCAAGCGCCGATGTTCACGTAGCTCGGCATCAACACGACACCGGGTGACAGGAACGCGCCGTAGCGGGCCGTCGCCGGAGGGACGACCCGCACACCCGCTCGCTCATAGCCGGTCTTCAGGGGAAGCCGGTCGTGGTACTCGAACGGCCCGACCTCGGTCGTCTCGAGATCACGTACCCGGAAGTAGAGGAGCACTGCCTTCTTCGCCCACTCGTTCACCACCCAGCCGTCCCCGTCGGGCTCCGCCACGCGGAGCTCCCCGCGGTCCAGCATCCCCACCGCCTCTTCCACCGCGGCGGCATCGAGCCGATCCGGCTCGGCCCAGGACCGCTCGATCCTCTCCGCGAGGTCCGCGTGATCCGTGCTCATACGCCTGCTCCCAGCACGCCGTCGAGCGACTCGGCGGCACGCTCGCACTCCTCGATCGTCGGCACCATGGCCATCCGGACGTACCCCTCGCCGTCCGGTCCGAAGAAGGAACCCGGCGCGACGATCACGTCCGCGTCCGCCAGCAGGTGGAGCGACCAGTCCAGCGAGGTGGTGGGGGCCGGGACGACCACCCAGAGGTAGAACGTGGCCTCGCTCGCCGCGACCCGGACACCGCGCGACGCGAAGAGATCGAGGAACAGCTTCCGCTTCCGGGCGTAGACCGCGCGCACCTCCTCGACGTGGCCCTCGTCGCCCCAGGCGGCGATCGACGCACGCTGCACGAACTCCTGCGGCGTCACGCCGACCGAGGGCCGGAGCGCCTTCAGCGCCGCGATCAGCTCGGGATCGCCCGCGACGAACCCCGACCGGTAGCCCGTCATCGACGAGCGCTTGCTCAGGGTGTGGAACGCCAGCACGTTCGTCAGATCCCCGTCTGGAGGACCGAGGCCGGCGGCTCGGCGTCGAAGAAGAGCTCGCAGTACGCCTCGTCGGATGCGAGGAGCACGTCGTGCGCGCGGCTGTGATCGGCCGCCCGCCGGAGGAAGTCCAGCGGCGCCGTCGCGCCCGTCGGGTTGTTCGGATAGTTCAACCACAGGATCGCGGTGCGCTCCCAGGTGGAGGCGTCGACCGCATCCAGATCGGGCAGGAAGCCGTTCGACTCGGTCAGGGGCAGGCGGGCGACGTCACCGCCGGCGAATCGCGCTCCCCGCTCGGGGATCGTGTAGCCGGGGGTCGTCACGGTCACGAGGTGCTTCCCTCCGGCGGGATCGAGGAGCGACTGCGCGAGATGGAAGATCGGCTCCTTCGAACCCAGGGTCGGCAGGATGTGCACGTCGGGGTCCAGGCGGGTGCCGAACCGCCGCTCGACCCAAGCGGCGATCGCAGAGCGGAGCTCCGGGAGACCGGCGGCGCGCGGATACGACGAGGTCGGCCGGATCGCGTCCTTCAGGGCCTCGCGGATGAACGCCGGCGTCTCTTCACGTGGATCGCCCACGCCGAAGTCGACGATCGGACGTCCGGTCGCCAGCGCCTCTGCCTTCCGGCGGTCCAGCTCCTCGAACGGGTACGGATCCGAGCTCCGCATCCCCGGTGACAGGTGCACCATCTACGTCTCTCCGTGGCCTTCGATCCCGGACGCGTCCTCCAGGAACGCGCCCAACACGTCGTGGGACCGGACGAGCGCGGCGACCTCGACGCGCTCGTCGTCCGTGTGAGCGTACTGCGGGTCGCCGGGTCCGAAGTTCACGGCGTCGACGTCGATCAGGCCGAACTCGGCCACCGGGGTCCACGCCTGCTTCGGACCGACGGCCAGGTCCCCCGCGGCCCGCAGCCGGTCCACCAGCGGGTTCTTCACTGGCACCCGGCCGGGCGGCGCGTTGCCGTCGATCGTGAGGGTCGCGGACGGGTCTGCGAGGAGCTCGCCGAGGTACCGCTCCGCGTCCTCCGGCGTCCGCGTGGGGGCGTACCGGAAGTTCACGTGCGCGACGGCCCGAGGTGGCACGACGTTCGTCGCGAGGCCGCCCTCGATCGAGGTGACGGAGGCGACCTCCCGGTACGTGAGCCCACCCACGTCCACGTCGGCGACCGGCAGGTCGGCGATGGGCGCGAGCGCTGCGATCGCCGCGTGGATCGCGTTGCGGCCGAGCCAGGGACGGGCCGTGTGCGCCGCCTCGCCCTCGAACCGCACGGTGGCGTTCAGGTTCCCGAGGCAGCCCAGCTCGAGGGTGTTGTCGGTGGGCTCGAGGACGATCGCGAGGGCGGCCTCGCGGAGCTCCGGGCGACGCGCGAACAGCGGGACGAGGGCGCTCTCGGCGAACGGGAGCTCCTCCCGGCCGAAGCAGAGGAGTCCCACGTCGAGCTCGGACCGGAGACGGCCGTCGGCGAGCGCCCCGGCCAGCTCCAGGAGCACGGCGATCCCGCCCTTCATGTCCGCGGCCCCCCGACCGTGGATCGTGCCTCCATCGCGGCGCCCGGGGGCGCTGTCGCCGAGCGGGACCGTGTCCACGTGCCCGGCCAGCAGGATCAGGGGCGTCCCCGGGCGCCGCGCCGGGAGGGCGAGGAGCACCGAGTCCTCCTCGTCGACGACCGTGAGGACGTTCGGGAGCTCAGAGCGGACCGCCTCCAGCATGGCGGCCTCGTTCCTGCTCTCCGAGGGGACGGCCACGAGCGCCTCCGTACGCGCGGCGAGGCGCTCCGAGACGTCCCTCACCGGACGGCGGCCTCGGCGAGCACCTCGACGTCGATCGCCGTCTCGAACACGCGCGCCGCCGGGCCGGTCAGGGTGACGGCACCGGACTCCCGACGTTCGACCTCGATCGTCCCGCCCGGGAACCGGATCCTCGACCGCCGATCGGCGAGGCCGGTCTCGTGCGCTACAACGGCGATCGCGCACGCCCCACTCCCGCACGCCATCGTCTCGCCGCTCCCCCGCTCCCACACCCTCGCCGCGATCTCGTCCGTGCCGGCGTGGGCGAACTCCACGTTCGTCCCTTCGGGGAATCGGTCATCGCGCTCCAGGACCGCCCCGATGTGCGAGACGTGGAACCGCTCGGGCTCCTCATCGAGGAAGAGCACGAGGTGCGGGTTCCCCATCGACAGCGCGGTCGCCCGCACGACGACGCCGCCGCCGAGGTCGAGCGACTCGTCGAGGAACGTCTCCCAGGCAGGCCCTCGCATCGGGATGGCCGCCTTCGTGAAGTTCGGCTCGCCCATGTCGACGGTGACGCGATCGTCCGACGGGAACGTCACCCGCCGCGTGCCGGCCCGCGTGCCCACGTCGAACGACGGACGTGTCTCTTCCCCGAGGTCCCGGAGGAACACCGCGACGCAGCGGATGCCGTTGCCGCACATCTCGGCGATGCTCCCGTCCGCGTTCCGGTAGTCCATGAAGGGGAGACCGTCGCTCCCGCGGGTGACGCGGATCGAGCCGTCCGCGCCGATCCCGAACCGACGGTCGCAGAGCGCCCGGACCTCGTCGCCATCCAACGATCGCTCGTCCTCGAGATCGAGCGTCATCACGAAGTCGTTGCCGGTCCCCTGGTACTTCCAGACGCGGACGTCGCTCACGTGCCCTCCAGGTACGCGGCGATGCCATCGGTCGCCTCGAGCGCTCCGCCGATCCCCACGTCGAACCACCGGATGCGGGGGTCTCGGCGGAACCACGCCATCTGCCGCCGCGCCAGTGTGCGGGTGCGCTTGACGGTCTGCTGGACGGCGTCCTCCAGGCTGAGCTCTCCTGCGAGATGGCGGGCGAGCTCAGCGTAGCCGATGGCCTGGGACGCGGTGAGCCAGCCGCCGAGCCCCCGAGCCACGAGCCCCTCGACCTCCGTCAGCCATCCCGCTCGCAGCATCTCCTGCACGCGTGCTTCCACCCTCGTCGCGAGGTCCTGGGTCCCGAGACGGACCCCGGCGGCGCGCACACGTTCGGGCTCGTACGACTCCCACGCCGCAGCGAAGGAGCTGAACGTCTTTCCCGTGATCGCGGCCACCTCCAGGGCGCGCACCGTCCGACGGACGTTCCCCGGCTCGATCTTCGACGCGGCGATCGGGTCGAGATCGGTCAGACGCTCGTACATCCGGACCGCTCCGAGGGCCGACGCTTCCTCCTCGAGGGCGCTCCGCGTCTCCGGCTCCGTGCCCGGGAACTCGAGGTCGTCGACCACTGCCCTGAAGTACAAGCCGGACCCTCCGACGATCAGCGGCTGCAACCCTCGGCCGCGAACGACGGCCGTGACCTCGCGGGCGGCCTGCTGGAACGCCGCCACGCTGAACGGCTGGCTCGGCTCGACCAGATCCACGAGGTGATGCGGGACCCGAGCTCGCTCCGAGGCCGTGGGCTTCGCGGTTCCCACATCCATCCCGCGGTACACGAGCATCGAGTCGATCGAGAGGATCTCCGCGCCCAGGGCCTCGGCCACGAGCAGTCCGGCCTCCGTCTTCCCGGACGCGGTCGGACCGACCATCGCGCGGAAGGGTTCCACCTCAGCCCCTCTGCTTCACACGTGGGCGGGGACCGGGGCGACCTCACCGGCGAGGTGATGCGCCGCGGCATCCGTGATGCGCGCCGTCACGAACGTGCCCGGATCGAGTTGCTCCGCCAGATGGACGATCCTGTTCGTCCGCGTCCTTGACTGCGTCGAGGACCGTCGCGGCCCCGCACCTTCCACCAGCACCTCCACCTCGGTGCCGACCTGCGCGCGCGCCTTCTCGAGCGAGATCGCCTGCTGGAGCGCCACCAATCGGTCGAACCGCTCCTGCACGACGTCCTTCGGCACCTGGTCCGGCAACGAGGCGGCGCGGGTCGCGGGTCGCGGCGAGTACTGGAAGGTGTAGGCGGAGTCGAACCGCGCGCGCGACACCACGTCCAACGTGTCGGCGAAGTCCTCCTCCGTCTCCCCGGGGAACCCGACGATGATGTCCGTCGACACCGCGATCGTGGGGATCGCGTCGCGGATCGCCTCGAGCCATCCGAGGTATCGCTCCCGACGGTACGAGCGCTGCATCGCTTTCAAGACCCGGTCCGATCCCGACTGCAGCGGGAAATGGATGTGCTCGCAGACCTTGTCGCTCTCCGCCATCGCATCGATCACGTCGGGCGTGAAGTCGTGCGGATGCGGCGACGTGAACCGGATCCGGCGGAGCCCCTCGACCTCGTTCACCTGCCGGAGCAGCTCGGCGAAGAGCGGTCTCCGCGACGACCCCGGGACCGTGACGTCCCGCCCGTACGTGTTCACGTTCTGGCCGAGCAACGTCACCTCGACCACGCCTTGTCGCACGAGTCCCTGGACCTCGGCGAGCACGTCGCCGATCGCTCTCGAGCGCTGGGCGCCACGGACGAACGGCACGATGCAGAACGTGCAGGCGTTGTCGCACCCGACGGCGATCGCCACCCACGCGCGGAAGGCGTCGTCGCGGGCCGACGGCAGGGCCGACGGGAACAGGTCGGTGTACTCGGCGACATCCATCTGAGGACCGTCGGCCTCGGCCCGCCGGAGGAGGTCGAGCAGATGCGGGACCGCGTGCGTTCCGACCACGACGTCGACCCAGGGAGCCTTCTCCTGGATCACCCCCTGATCCTTCTGGGCCAGGCATCCTGCCACCACGATCCGGAGGTCAGGGTTCGCGGCCTTCAGCGGCTTCAGGTGTCCGAGGTTGCCGTAGAGCTTGTTATCAGCGTTCTCTCGGATCGCGCACGTGTTCAAGACGATGACCCGCGCGTCCGCGACGTCGTCGGTGGCTGTCATCCCGTCGGCGCGGAGCATCCCTCCGATCCGTTCGGAGTCGTGCTCGTTCATCTGGCACCCGAAGGTGCGGATCAGGAACGTATCGTTCACGCATCCGAGGGTAGCGGATGCGGGGGCGCGGAAAGGCAGGCCTGTCAGGATGCACGGGTGGACCCCGCCACCATCCTCGCGATCGACATAGCGATCAGACCTTCGCTCCCTGGATCCGATCGCGCCCAAGTCGCCGTCCTTCTCGATGTCGGATTCTCGAGCACGGTCGTGCGGATCGGCGGGACGGTCGCCCGGATCGCTCGGAACGACGATGCGGCAGGTGGGCATCGCCGGCAGGCCGCGTTGCTGCCGGCCGTCGCCGCTCGTCTGTCGATCGCCGTCCCGTCCGACCTTCGTCTGCTCCCACCAAGCCCCGAGCTGCCGTTCGGCGCATTGCTCGCCTCCTACATCCCAGGGCGTCCGATGGAACGCGCGGACGCGGAGCGGAACCCGACGGCGGTCGCCCGGATCGCGACGGTGCTCACCGAGATCCACGGCGTGCCCTGGAGGGCACTCCCTCCTGGCTCGCTCGGATCGTTCGAGCCCGTTTCCGAGCTCCGTCGCCTGCGGGCTGAGACCGACGCAGAGCTCGTCCGCCGGTTGGACGTCGTCGAACGTCGCGTGTTCGACCGCCGCTGGCAGGAAGCGATCGAGGTCCTGCCGAACGGGCCGACGATGTTCTGTCACGGCGACCCGTGGTTCGGAAACTTCCTCGTCGATGAAGAGGGCCGGCCGGCCGCGCTCCTCGACTTCGAGGATGCGTGCACCGGCGACCCGGCCATGGATCTGGCTGCCGTCTTCCATCTGCCCCGGCCGGTCGCCGACGACATCGTCGTCCGATACGTCGCGACCCAGGCCGTCGATGCCTCGCTCCCCGTGCGGATCGAGCTCCATCGAATGATCCGAGAGGTCGCGGGCCTCTCCTACGTCCTCCGGAACGCTCAGGGCGACGAGGTCGACCAAACCGTCGGCCGGCTCCGCGACCTCCTTCGCGAGACCCGCTGAGCTACCGAGCGAACTCGGTGGCGCGCGTCTCGCGGATCACGGAGATCTTGATCTGCCCCGGGTACTGGAGCTCCTCCTCGACCTGCTTCGCGATGTCCCGTGCGATGGTCTGCGCCTGGAGGTCGTCGACGTCGCCCGGGGTGACCATCACGCGCACCTCGCGACCGGCTTGCATCGCGAAGACCTTCTCGACGCCCTCGTGCGCCGTGCAGATCTCCTCGAGGCGCTCGAGGCGCTTGATGTAGGTCTCCAGGGACTCACGGCGAGCACCGGGACGGCCGCCGCTGATCGAGTCCGCGATCTGGGCGAGGACGGCGTGGACGGTCCGCTGCTCGACCTCCCCGTGATGGGACTCGATGCAATGGACGACCTCGGGGTCCTCCTTCAGCCGTCGAGCGATCTCGGCGCCGATGATCGCGTGCGACCCCTCGACCTCGTGGGTGACCGCCTTGCCGATGTCGTGCAGGAAGGCGCCGCGCTTGGCGATCGTCGGGTCGATCCCGATCTCCGCGGCGAGCGCGCTCGCGATGTGGGAGGACTCCACGAGGTGCTTCAGCACGTTCTGGCCGTAGCTGGTGCGGTACTGGAGCCTCCCCAGGAGCTTGATCAGCTCCGGGTGGACATCGGTGAGGGCGACCTCGGCCACCGCGTCCTCGCCCGACTTCCGGATCTGCTCCTCGAGGTCCCGCACGGAGCGCTCGTGGACCTCCTCGATGCGAGCCGGCTGGATCCTCCCGTCCTGGACGAGCTTCTCGAGCGTCATGCGCGCGGCCTCCCGGCGCACCGGATCGAAGCAGGAGAGCACCACGGCCTCGGGGGTGTCGTCGATGATGATGTTGACGCCCGTCGCGGCCTCGAAGGCTCGGATGTTCCTGCCTTCCCGGCCGATGATCCGGCCCTTCATGTCCTCGCTCGGCAGGCTGAAGACGCTGACGCTGGATTCGGCCGTCTGCTCGGACGCGACCCGCTGGATGGCGATCGTGACGATCTTGCGGGCCCGCTCCTCGCCCTCCTCGCGGGCGTGCTGCTCGATCTCGCGCACCTGCGCCATCGCGCCCCGCTTGGCCTCGTCGATCACCTGGGATGCGAGCTGTTCCCTGGCCTCGGCGGACGTCATCCCCGCGATCCGCTCGAGCTGCGCCTTGTGTTGGTCGGTGGCCTTCTCCAGCTGCTCCCGAACGAACGTGAGCTTGTCCTCCCGCTCCTTGAGCTCCGCGGTACGCCCGTCCATCCGCTGGCCGCGCTCGCGGAGGTCGGCCTCGGTCTCGGTGATGCGGCGTTCGAGGCGACCGACCTCCTCACGGCGATGCTTGAGATCCTCTTCCGTCTCCCGGCGCATCCGTGCGGCTTCGTCCTTGGACTCCTGGAGCCCCGCGGCCCGGGTCCTGGCGGCCTCCTCCCCCGCCTCGAGGAGGAGCTTCTTGGCTTCTGCCTCGGCGGAGCGTGCGTTGGACGCTCCGATCGTGTTCCGGACGACGAATCCCACGACCCCCCCGGCCAACAGGCCGAGACCGGCGAAGACGGCTTCCATCGATCCTCCCGATGTCTCGGGAGAGGGATCTCGGTCCCCGATACAGGGTGCGACGGAAGGCTAGCGGTTCCCGACCCTACGTTGGCCCCTTCTCAGAGCATGCGGGTGGGAACGGGTGGTCAGGTCGATATCGAACTCGGTCACTGGTGCCCTTCGGTCGTTCGCTGAAAGTTCCGGAGATCGATTCCTCTCGTTTCCCCGATGCTACGGCGGGGGCCAGCGAGACACAAGGCCGCTAGTCGTCCCCGACCGAGATCTCCAGCGCCTTTCGCGCTGCGCTGCGGGCGATCTGGGGACCGTAGCCCCGCCGCATCAGGAGCGAGGACAGTCGGGCGAACGCCTTCTCGGGGCTCACCCCGCTCAGCCGGGAGACGCGGGAGCGTGCGAGGTCGGCGGCGCGTTCCTCGTCGTCATCCGAGGCACCGTGGGAGACGGCCTCCGCGAGCGAGGACTCGATGCCGGCCGCCCGCAGGCCCTGCGCCACCGCCCGGCTCCCCTCCTTGCGGGACCCGAAGCGGTGCTCCGCGAACTGCCGAGCGAATGCCTCGTCGTCCACCAGGCCGACCCGCTCGAGCCGGACGAGCACGTCCTCGACCTCCTCGGGCTCGAAGCGAGCGCCGAGGAGGCGCCGCTCGAGCTCCCGACGGCTGCGCGGCCGCACCGCCAGGAGACCGAGCGCTCGTTCGTGACAGCTCTTCGGGTTCTTCGGTGCTCCGCGCCGGCTCACGGAGGAGCCCTACGCCGAGGTCTTGGTCTTGGACCGGCTGGCCGCGGCCGGCGGCTCCTCCACCGGCGGATCCTCCGGAGGCGGTGCTTCGGCGTCGTCGATCCGGATCGGCTCGTCGTCGCCCTCGCCGAAGGAGGTGAGCCCCACCGCCTCGCGCACCTTCCGCTCGATCTCGTCCCGCATGTCGATGTGCTCGGCGAGGAATTGCCTGGCGTTCTCCCGGCCCTGGCCGAGCTGCTCGTTCTCGTACGTGAACCACGCCCCCGACTTCTTCACGATCTCGAGATCGACACCGACGTCGAGGAGCGAGCCCTCTTTGGAGATGCCCTTGCCGTACATGATGTCGAACTCGCACTGACGGAACGGTGGCGCCACCTTGTTCTTGACGACCTTCACCCGTGTGCGGGAGCCGACGACTTCGGTGCCATCCTTGAGGTTCTCGATCTTGCGGACGTCGAGCCGGATGGTGGAGTAGAACTTCAGCGCTCGCCCGCCCGGCGTGGTCTCGGGCGATCCGAACATCACACCGATCTTCTCGCGCAGCTGGTTGATGAAGATCGCGGTGGTATCGAACCGGGACAGCGAGCCCGAGAGCTTCCGCATCGCCTGGGACATCAACCGCGCCTGCAATCCGACGTGGGTGTCGCCCATCTCGCCCTCGATCTCCGCGCGTGGCACCAACGCCGCCACCGAGTCGATCACCACGAGATCGAGCGCCGCGGAGCGGACCAGCATGTCCGCGATCTCGAGCGCTTGTTCCCCGGAGTCCGGCTGCGACACGAGCAGTTCGTCGATGTTCACGCCCAGCTCGCGCGCGTACGTGGGGTCGAGCGCGTGCTCGGCGTCGATGAACGCGGCGATCCCGCCCTTTGACTGCGCCTCCGCGATGATGTGCAGACAGACGGTGGTCTTCCCCGAGCCCTCCGGGCCGAAGACCTCGACGATGCGACCCTTCGGGATCCCACCGACTCCGAGCGCGATGTCCAGCGCCAGCGAGCCCGTGGGGACGATGGACATCCCCGCTCCCATCGGGTGCTCGCCGAGCTTCATCACGGCGCCCTTGCCGAACTGCTTCTCGATCTGCTGCAGTGTGACGTCGAGCATCTTGTCCCGGTCCACGTTCCCCTCCT
>JBOGVC010000061.1:0-8163 GCA_050695275.1 Actinomycetota bacterium
GGTATCGCGTCGTCGCCGTGTCCGACTCCCGCGGGGCCGTCGTCAACGGCGAGGGGTTGTTCCCGCACGACGTGCTCCGCCACAAGCAGCAGACCGGGAGCGTGGCGGACTTCAAGAACGGCGACACGATCGAGGGCGACGACCTGATCGGCGCCGAGTGCGAGGTCCTCGCACCGGCTGCGCTCGAGGAGTCGATCCGGGTCGACAACGCCGAGCGGGTCCGGGCCAACCTCGTGCTGGAGATCGCGAACCACCCCACCACGCCCGACGCCGACCGCCTGCTGCACGATCGCGGCGTCTGGGTGATCCCGGACATCCTCGGGAGCGCCGGAGGCGTCACGGTCAGCTATCTGGAGTGGGTGCAGAACCTCCAGCGGGAGCGATGGAGCGAGGAGCGCGTCAACGGGCGGCTCCAGGAGCTGATGGAGTCGGCTACCGATCTCGTGCTGGAGCGCGCTGACGAAGGCGGGGTCTCGCATCGGGCGGCCGCCTACGAGATCGCCGTCGAGCGGGTCGCCGAGGCCGGGCGCGCTCGCGGCTGGCACTAGCGAGGGGCGTCAGCTCCCCGAGCGACGACGTCCGGTGCGCCGTGTGCCGCTGCGTCGGCGGCTGGACCGGTCCGCCTGCTTCGTTCGACCTCCCGGGTCGTTCCCCGCCCATCAGGTGGGGCACCCGCCCGCTCCCCGGTACTTGTGACCGCGTGAGCAGGTTTTCCACAGTGATCCTCGGTCGCCTCGATCCGCCTGCGTCATCCCTCCGATGGTTCCCGGAGGACCTTTCGCCGAAACCGCTTACGTCCTCCGGGTGCCGGCGCTCGGAACGCGATCGCCCAGACGATCAGGTTGGCGGGGTACACGAGGTAGCCCACCCGTGCCGCCGGTGCGAGCGCGATCGCGGCGACGAACGCTCCGGCGGCGCGCGCACAAGCCGGCGACAGGGACGACCCGCCGCCGCGGACGAGGAGGACCGCGGCGATGACGACGATCGCCGCCACCAGGAGCACGGTCACGGCGGTCCGAGATGACGGGAAGAGGTCGACCAGCAGGGAGCCAAGGGTGGGCGTCGCTGCTGCCGACTCTCCCTGACCGAGGCCGAGGGGGAACAGGATCGCGTCTTCCACGAACGCGTCCACGTCCCACAGTGCGAACGGGACGATGACGGCGGCGCTCACGACGCCGACGGTGAGGACGAACCGCCGACGCGGATGTCCTCGCGGGACCGCCAGCACGAGGAAGGGGAGCACCAGGATCGAGGTCTGCTTCGCGGCGAGGGCCAGCCCGCCCATCACCCCGGCCGCGACGGGACGGTCGTCCCTCACCAGGACGGTGACTCCCAGTAGCATCGCGATCACGGGGATGTCGACACCTCCGGTCGCGAGGAGGAGCGCGCCGGTTGGGAGCGCGAACAGCACCTGGAACGTCCGCAGACGGGCATCGGGCGCGCCCGCCATCCGAACGAGGGCCATGCCCGCGACCGCGAGGGCGACCAGGGTGAACCAGACCCGGGCATCCGTCCACGCGGCGCGACCGGCCAGCGCCCTCGGGACGCCGAACGCGAGCATGCCGGGGAGGTACGGGAAGTGGACCTGGGTCGCCACGGGCCGATCCCCGAGCGGTCCGTCGCGGTACTCGGCGACGAACGGGTCCCTCGTGTCGCGGAGAGCGGTGGCCGCCTCCTCGACGATGATCACCTCGGATTGCGCGTAGGCGCCGGGGTCACCGCCGGCGCGACGGCTCGCCGCCACGGCCATCGGTGCGATCGCGGTCGCGGCGAAGACCACGGCCACAAGGATCGTCCGGCGGCGGCGGTGCTGCGCCTCGCCACCCGGGATCCGGATGGCGATGATCGCGATCGCCGCCGCGAGCGCGTAGGGCCACACAGCGAACCGCCCCCACCACCGCTGGAGCGGGATCCCAGCGGTCGAGGCGGTCAGTCCGGCGAAGAGCGCCGAGCACGCGTACAGGAGGGCGTCCACGGTCCACCACCTCGACGACGGCGCCTCGACCGGAACCCGCACGGCTCCACGATAGGGGCGCGGTCCGGCGTTCCGTGCTATCCATCCGCCGTGACCGAAGTCGCGACGGGCGAGCGGTACGACGTCGAGGCCCTCCGCCTCGAGCGGCTGGTGAGGCTCCAGGCCGCGATGCGTGAGCACGATGTCGAGGTCTGCCTCCTCTCCAACGAGCCGAACATCCGGTACGCGACGGGCGCGAGCGCGATGCCCGTCTACGCGATGAGCACCTTCGTCCGGTGCGCCCTCGTCCCGCAGGAAGGGACGCCGATCCTCTTCGAGCACGGCAACTCGATGCACCGCTCGGCGCTGCGCGCTCCCGACGTGCGTCCGATGCACGCGTGGGAGTTCTTCGACGACCCACAGACGGAGGCCGATGCCTGGGCCGAGGAGATCCGTGCAGCCGTTGGAGAGGTCGGCGCCGAGGGATCGACCCTCGCCGTGGACCGGCTGGGTGCGCCGGCGTACCTGGCGCTGGCGAGGCGCGGCATCCGGGTCGGAGACTCGGCACCGGTGACGCAGGACGCCCGCCGCGTGAAGACGCCGCAGGAGCTGCGATTGCTCGACGTGAACGCGGCGATGGTGATGGACATGCTCGCGGCCTTCGAGGCGGCGATCGCTCCGGGCGTGAGCGAGCGAGACCTGCTCGCGGTGCTCGCCGGCGTCATGCTCCGCGGGGGCGGGGAGTACCTCGCCACGAACACGGTGTGCAGCGGACCCAACACGAACCCGTGGCGGGCCGAGGCGACCGACCGACGGCTCGCATCCGCCGACCTCGTCTACGTCGATACCGACACCGTCGGCATCGAGGGGATGTTCTTCTGCGTGTCGCGGACCTTCCCGGTGGGTGACGTGTCCCCGTCGGCGGCGCAACTCGATGCCTACCGCGCGTCGCACGAGTGGCTCCTGGGGATGGAAGAGCTGATCCGGCCGGGCCTGACGTGCGGGGAGCTCGCCGAGCTCGCCCCGCCGATCCCGGAGCGCTTCCTGGCCCAGCGCTACGAATGCATGGTGCACGGCATCGGCCTGGAGGAGGAGAACCCGAGCGTGTGCCACACGCGGGATCGCCAGTCCAACGCCGACTCGGTCATCGAGCAGGACATGGCGCTGGTGGTGGAGCTCTACGCCGGTGCACCGGGGGGCCGCGACGGGGTGAAGCTCGGCGATCAGATCGTGGTCACGTCGGACGGCTGCCGGGTGCTGTGCCCGTATCCCTTCTCGACGGCGCTCCTGTGAGCGTGATCGTCACGCGCTGGAGGGACTCGTGAGCTCGCGTGTGATCGCGGTGGACGTGGGCGGCACGTTCATCGATGTCGTGTCGCTCGACCGCACCTCGGGGGAGGTGACGGTCGAGAAGCAGCCGTCGACCCCCGGCCGGTTGGCAGCGGAGGTGTCGGCCGCATTGGATCGGATGCCCGGATCACCGTCAGAGATCGATCGGCTGCTCCACGGGTCCACGGTCGCGGTCAACACGCTCCTGCAGCGGTCGGGAGCGACCGTGGGTCTCATCACGACTCGCGGCTTCCGCGACGTGCTCGAGCTCGCACGAGGGAACCGGCCCTCCATCTACGACTGGGTATGGGTCCCGCCGGAGCCGCTCGTGCCCCGAGAGCTGCGTCGTGAGGTCGCGGAGCGGCTCGATGCACGCGGCGGGGAGGTGGTGCCGCTCGATCTGGCGGGCTTGGAAGCCGAGGTCGACGCGCTCGTCGGTGAAGGGGTCGACGTCCTCGCTGTGTGTTTCCTGCATGCGTACGCGAACCCGAAGCACGAGCGGGAGGCCGCGGACGCGATCAGACGCCGCCATCCGGATCTCCCGGTGACCGTGTCCTCGGCGATCGCATCGGAGTGGCACGAATACGAACGGACGTCGACCGCCGTGATCAACGCCTACGTGCAGCCCCCGTTCGTCGCCTCTCTCGACGCGCTGCGGCGCCGGCTCACCGATGCGGGGATGGACGGGCCGATCGGCGTGATGCAGTCGAACGGGGGGGTGATGACGCTCGAGCGCGCGGTCGACCTCCCCGTCCGGACGTTGTCGTCGGGGCCCGCGGGGGGTGTGGTGGGAGTGGCCTCACTGGCCCGACGGCTGGGACACCCCGATGCGATCTGCACGGACGTCGGCGGGACCACGTTCGACGTGGCGATCATCGAGAACGGTCGCGTCCATGAGCGGACCGAGATGGAGATCGCCGGCCTGCCGGTCCTCGCACCGACCGTGGATGTGACCTCGATCGGGGCGGGCGGCGGCTCCGTCGCCTGGATCGACGAGCTGGGTGCACTGCGAGTGGGGCCGAGGAGCGCCGGCGCGCGCCCCGGGCCCGCATGCTTCGGCTTCGGCGGGGACGAGCCGACGGTGACCGATTGCCACCTCGTCCTCGGACGCCTGGATCCGGATCGATTCCTCGGCTCTCGGATGGTGTTGGATGTCGGGGCCGCGGTCCGCGCGATCACCGAGCGTGTGGCCACACCCTTGGGACTCGACGTCGAGGACGCGGCGGACGGGATCCTCACGATCGCGGAGACGGCCATGGCCGATGCGATCCATTCGGCGACGATCGAACGAGGCATCGACCCCCGCACGTTCGTCCTCTACGCGTACGGTGGTGGTGGCGGCCTGTTCGCCGCCTCGACCGCCCTCGAGCTCGACATCGGCACGATCGTCGTGCCGCGTGCGCCGGCGACGTTCTCCGCATGGGGGATCTTGACGTCGGAGCACCGCGAGGATGCGGCCACGACGCGCGTCGCTCGTCTCGAGGAGTCCTCGATGCCGGGCGTCCTCGCCGAACTCGGATCGTTGCGCCTCGAGGTCATCGAGCGTCTCGCTGACCTGGGATTCCCCGTCGAGGAGGTCCGCGCCGAACCTCGCGCGGATCTTCGATTCGAAGGCCAGGAGCACACCGTCACGGTCGACGTCGATCCGGCGTGGGGACCCGGTGACGCGGACGCGCTCCGCGGAGCATTCGTCGCCCGTCACCGTCAGCTCTACGGGCACGGCGATATCGATGCGCGGGTGGAGCTGGTCACGCTCCGTTGCCGGGGAGTGGTCCCGGGGGAGGAGCTTCGCTGGCCTCGATGGACGGTGACGACCGAGAGCGGCCCTCGCTCCGAACGACCGGTGTTCTTCCGGGAGGCAGGGGGAGCCGTGTCGACGCGCGTCTTCGATCGCGAGTCACTCGCCGTGGGCCAACCGATCTCGGGTCCCGCGATCATCGAGGAATGGAGCTCCACCACGGTGGTGCCACCTGCGTGGGTCGCGCACACCGACCAGGAGGGCAACCTGGTGCTGACCCGTCGGGAGCCACCGTGAGCCGTGCCGATCCGATCGCCACGGAGGTGATCCGAGGTGGTCTCGCAGCCGCCGCCCTGGAGATGAATCGGACGCTGGTCCGGACCGCGCACAACCCGCTCTTGTACGAGGTCCAGGACTTCGGTCTCGGGATCGTCGGCGCCGACGGTCGTCTGTGGGCGGAGGCTCCGGGCATCGCCGGGTTCATCAGTGCGCTCTCCGACACGATCCTGTCCGGCATCCGGACGCACGGCCTCGACGCGTTCCGCGAAGGCGATGCCCTGATCGTGAACGACCCCTATCTGACCGGCACGCACATCTCCGACACGTCCGTGTACACGCCGGTGTTCCACGACGATCGCCTCGTCGCGTTCACGATCGTCACCGCTCACTGGGCCGATATCGGCGGGAAGAGCCCGGGCGGGTGGGCTCCCGACACGACGGATGTGTACCAAGAGGGGATCTGCTTCACGCACCAGCGTCTGTTCCGCGCCGGCGAGCCGAACGACGACCTGATGGAGCTGATCGTGTCGAACGTTCGGGTCCCCGAGCTCGTGCGCGGGGATCTCGCGGCGCAGCTCGCCGCGTGTCGTCGAGGGGTCGAGCGCGTGCAGCGACTCTGCGATCGGTTCGGTGCGGAGGTGGTGGTCGATGCCACGGGTCGGATCATCCGCCGGACGGAAGCGGGGATGCGGGCGCGCATCGCCGCGCTCCCGGATGGTCGATATGAGGCGAGCGTCGAGCTGGATCACGACGGGATCGACCGGACACGGCGCCAGCGCGTCGCGGTGCAGATCGACATCTCGGGAACGAGCTTGCGCGTCCGGTTCGACGGCACGAGCGCGACGGCCGCCGGGCCCATCAACGATCCGGGGGCGCGGTGCGACGTCCGCTGTGCGCTCAAGGGCCTGCTCGCCCCGCACGAGGTCGGGAACGAAGGCCACGTGAGCGCCTTCGACTTCGAGGTGGCGCCCGGACTCCTCGTGAGCCCGGAACGCCCTGCCCCGGTCGACTCGTACGGGTACGTCGGGGTGGCGTTGATCGAGCTCGTGATCCGCGCGCTGGCTCCGATCCTTCCCGAGCGGGCCCCGGCCGGGGGATACCAGATCTTCGGCGTGGACCTCTACCGTGTGGATGCGCGGGACGGCGCCCCCTTCGTGTTCACCGATGTCCATCCCGGAGGGGCGGGCGCTCGCCGCGATCACGACGGACCGGCGCTGATCTTCGTCGGCGACGGTGATACCCGGAACACCCCCGTCGAGGTGATCGAGACGCGGTATCCGATCATGGTCGAGCGCCACGAGCTGCTGCCGGGATCCGGGGGAGCGGGACGCTGGCGCGGCGGACCGGGGGTCGCTCGCGACTTCCGGATCCTCGAGCCGGGGGTCCAGATGCAGTACACGGTGGAGAACACGCACGACCCGCTCGCGAAGGGCCTCGACGGCGGCGAGGACGGCCTGCCGGGGATCCTCGTCATCAACCCCGGCACCGATCGAGAGGTCGTCCTGACCGACCGCGTCACCGCCTACGGGCCGCTCGAGGTGGGCGATGTCCTGAGCGCTCGGTCCGGGGGCGGCGGAGGGTACGGGCGCGATCCTCGTCAGGGGTGACGGGGAGCTCCCGCGACGACCGCCAGGATCTCGTCCGCGTACCGCTCGAGCTTCGCCGGCCCCACGCCGGAGACCGCCGCGAGGTCGGCCCGATCCTTGCACCTCCGCTCCGCGATCTCGGCGAGCGTCCGGTCGTGGAACACGACGTAGGCCGGAACGCCGTCCGCCTGCGCGCGCTTGCGGCGCCAGTCCTTGAGTCGATCGAACAGCGGGCCGCCGCGGGTCACGGCGACCGGTGCGCCCGACGCCGAGGTCCGGGCGGAACGTGCTCCCGCCGAGAGCCCCATCTCCTCGAGGAACGGGCTCGGCTGCGAACGACCGCTCCGCGGCCACGTGAGGAAGAGGTACCGACGAGCGCGCGTGATCCCGACGTAGAGCAGCCGTCGCTCCTCGCGAGGATCGGCCTTGGCTCTGCCCGAGCGGAACGGGAGCTCGCCGTCGATCATGCGCGGGAGGAACACGGCGTCGAACTCGAGGCCCTTCGCCCGGTGGTAGGTGAGCAGGTTCACGCCGCGGCCGCTGCGCGCGGTGGAGAACCGGTGGGCCAGCTCCGCGAGGAACGCCGCCGGGCCGCCATCGGGATGCGTTCCCTCGAATTCCGACGCGAGGGAGCGCATGCGTGCGAGGTCGGATTGGCGCGTCACCTCCTCGTCAGCGTCGGGTGACGCGTCGGGGTCGTACCCGAGCTGGTCGGTGATGCCGACGACGGCCTCGGCCACGGCGGCGTCCGCGCTCGCCCGCTGCAACCGGTGCACGACGCCGCGCGGTCCCGGTCGCCGCAGGAACGCTCCGTCGCGTACCTGGTAGGGGACGCCCGCCGCGGCGAACGCTTCCTCGAAGGGTTCGGATCGGGCGTTGATCCGGGAGAGCACCGCGATCTCCTCGAGCGGGACGGCGTCCTCCGCATGCAGCCGCCGCACCGCCTGCACGACGGCGGTGACCTCGGCGTCCTCGTCGGGCTCGGCACGGGCGACGGGGGACGGACCGGACGGTCTGTTGGGTCGGAGGGTCTTCCGGATCCCGCCCAGTCGTGGCGCGAGCCGGTTCGCGAGCTCGAGGATCTCCGGAGAGGACCGGTAGTTCTCCTCGAGGCGGACGACGGTCGCGCGGGGGAAGCGACGCGTGAAGCCCAGCAGGTGCTCGGGTGAGGCCCCCGTGAACGCGTAGATCGTCTGATAGTCGTCACCCACCACGCAGAGGTCGTCGCGCTCGCCGAGCCACCGATCGAGCAAGCCCGCCTGCAGCGGGTTCACGTC
>JBOGVC010000062.1:0-6733 GCA_050695275.1 Actinomycetota bacterium
GGGGGCCCGCTCGCTGCCGGCGGCGTTCAGCGCCACCACGCCGCGACCCGCGAACTTCAATGCCACCTCCAGCGACCGCTCCGCCAACTCGAGTCCCGAGTCACGCACGAGGTCGGGGGCGAGTTGGGTCGTGACCCCGAATTCGCGCCGTCCGGCCTCGAGGCCGTCCAGCACGGCTTCGATCGGCCCGAACCAGTCGTCGCCGAGGCGCGCCGCGTGATTGCTCGGCGAGAAGACCACCTCGGCGTAGCGGACGCCGGTGCGGGCCTCGTCCTCGCAGAACTCGTAGGCGAGCCGCCGGAAGTCGTCGGCGGCGCCGAGCAACGCGCATGCGGCCGTGTACTGCCCGATGAAATCGTCGAACCCCGCGAACCTCCACCGGCCGTCGACGAGTCCGGACGGGACCGCCGCGCCCACTCGCTCCGCGAGCTCGCGGACGGTCGTGACGCGCATCGCCCCCTCGAGATGGACGTGGAGCTCCGCTTTCGGCAGGAGCGTGAGGTCGCGCACCCGCGGATGCTAGCGGCCGGAAGAGGGATCGATCCGGCGGCGAAGGCCTACCAGCGCCGGGTGTAGACCTGGATGTCGGCCACCCCGCAGGCGGGATCGGTCGCGAACTCCGCGCCGCCGCCGTCGATCTCTCGCAGGTACCAGCACGTTCCCGATGAGCTCATCGCGGAGACGAACAGCTCGTTCGTGGCGACGTGGTGGTGCAGGTACGCCACGTGCGTCACGAGCGGGGTGTCACCGTCCACGTACGTGATCGCCGCCTCGATCGCGGTCATCTCGGCGGGAACGGTCGTGTAGGTCAGGGTGTCGGAGTAGTAGGCGCGCTCGGCTGCGAACGCATTGCGGATGTCCGCCTGCGCGGCCCGGTCCCAGGCCCGCTCCCGGGCTCCCAGGAACGTGGGGAGCGCGAGCAGGATCAAGATGGCGATGATCAAGATCACGACCATCAGCTCGATCAGCGTGAACCCGCGTTCGTTCCTCACCCGTCCACTATCGGCGGTCCGGGGGACCGACCTGAGCCCCGGGTTTCCTACGGAGCGATAGCATCGGGATGAGCCCGGGTGTCGGAACCGGTAGACGACGGCGCCTTAAAAGCGCTTGCCCCGGAAGGGGCGTGTGGGTTCGAATCCCACCCCGGGCACGCGGAAGCATCGACCCTCTCTCCGACGGGCTCGCCTTCACGGGTGGCCTCCGTGCCGTCGTAGGATGCCGGTGCATGGACCGTCAACCGGCGCCTGACTTCCCGCAGCCGCCCGCGTCGCAGCCCTCGATCCCGTCTTCCCTGACCTCGCCGCCACTCCCGCCGCCACCGGCACCGCTCGGAGGCGTACGAGGGGATCGCCCGTTCAGCCTGCAGCCGATGGGCGTCGGCGAGATCCTCGACGCGGCGATCAAGCTGTATCGCTCGCAGTGGAAGCGCCTGATGGCGATCGTCGCGATCGCTCTCGTCCCGATCACGTTCCTCCAGGTGTTCATCACCCGGAACCTGGGGAGTTCGCTCTCCACCACCCCATCCACCGTGCCGGAGGACGTCGACACGACCCTGATCGCGGGAGGCGTCGTGGCCCTGATCGAATTCCTGCTGGTGCAGCCGTTCCTCACGGCGGCGATGGCGAAGGCCTCCGCGGACGTCTACCTCGGCCACCCGGTGCTCGTCGGGCCGACGTTCCGGTTCGCGGTCTCGCGGATCCACTCGATCCTCTGGATCTCGATCCTGTCGGTGCTCGCGATGCTCCTCGGCTTCGTGCTCCTGATCGTCCCGTTCGTCTTCGTCCTGGTGCGGTTGTTCTTCGGGTCGACCGTGTTCGTCATCGAGGGGAAGAAGGGATCGAAGGCACTGGGGCGGTCATGGAGGCTGGCGAAGGGACACTTCTGGAAGATCCTCGGGACCTTCCTGCTCGCATCGATCATGGCCGCCATCGTGCAAGGGATCCTGGCCCTCCCAGGGGAAGCCGCCTTCGCAGCGATCGGTCCGGCGGGGTGGCCGCTCTATGCGATCGGTCTCTCGCTCGCCGCGATCCTCACCGCACCGTTCACGACGTTGATCGCCGTGCTGCTCTACTTCGACCTCCGCATCCGGAAGGAAGCGTTCGACCTCGAGATCATGGCGCAGGAGATGTCCTCGCAGCAGTGAGGCGCATCGTTCCCTTGTCTGTGGTCCTCGCGATGGGACTTGTCCTCGCGGCGCCGGCGGGGGCGCAGCCAGGACCGGCGATCTTGCCCGAGGAGCTCCTGGATCGGCTGAGCGCGGCTGCGGTCCTCGCGGAGGAGGGAGTCGCCGACCCTTCACCGGGCCGGATGCGCGAGGTGGAGGAGGCGATGGGGCTTCCCACCGTCGTGCGGGTCGACGGCGTGGATGTGGCGGTCCCGCCCGATCCGGTGGTGACGACCCTCACGGGCGCCCGCGCAGAGGACTTCCTCCGGGCGGCCGATCGTATCGGAGCGCTGCGCGACTCGCTCGAACGGGCGACCTCTGCGGATCCGATCGACGCGGACCTGGTCGAGGCGGCGCTCACCGACGCCTACCGCGGTGTCCTGCAGGTGGATCCCGGGTTCATCGAGCGGATCCGCCGCGCGATCGGGGAGCTGATCCAGGGCCTGCTCGCACGGCTCTTCTCGTTCCAGGGGGCCGGCACGATCGTCGCCTGGGCCGTCCTCGTCGGCCTCGGGATCCTCGCCGTCTGGCTCATCCGCAGGCTGCGCCTCGTCCCGGAGACGACGATGGAGGTGGCGGGCGGCCGGACGGGCGCACCGCGTGTCGACTGGATCGCGCGCGCCGAGGACGCGGTTCGGGCGGGCGACCTCCACCTCGCCGTCCATGCCTTCTACCGGGGGCTCGTGGGCGCGCTCTCGGGCAGGGGGCTGCTGATCGACGCCCCCGGTCTCACCGCCGGCGAATGTCGTTCCACCGTTCGCGCCGTCCGTCCCGAGCTGTTCGACGCCGTCGCCGATGCGACCGGAGCCTTCGAGCAGATCGCCTACGGGGGCGCCGTGCCCGAGCCGGGCGACGTGGACACGCTCCGTCGAGCGGTCGCGCTGGCGAGGTCCACGTGAGCCGGAGGATGGCGATCGTCTCGATCGCGGTCGTGCTCCTGCTCGGGGTGCTCATCGCCCTGGTACCCCGCGCGGAGTCCACAGAGTCCACGCTCGCGTTGAGGCGATTCCTCGCCGCGTCGGGGAGGCAGGTCTCAGAGGGAGGCCCGCCTCCGGAGGCGGGCGGGACCTACGTGATCCTCCACGACCTCCGTACGCCGGACGAGGCGCGATCCCTGCTCGCTTGGGCGGCGTCCGGCGGTCGATTGGTCGTCGCCGATCCTCGGTCGACCCTCGTGACGCTCTCTGGTGCATCCGTGGGCGAACCGGTCGGTCTGGTCGGCGCGCGGTCGCTGGAACCCGCGTGCCTCGCCGAGGAGACGCGAGGCGTGCGATCGATCGTCGTCCGGGCATCGGATCGGTCGCTCCGCGCCGGTGACCGGTTCGTGTCGTGCTTCGAGGGGCACGTCCTCGTCCGGTCGCACGATCGGGGGACGATCGTCCTGCTCGGGGGGTTCACGGCGCTCACGAACGAGCACCTCCGCACGGCGGACAACGCGGTGCTCGCCTTGCGGCTGGCCGGCTCGGAGGGCCCGGTGGTGTTCGGCCCGCCGGTCCCCGCCGATCTGGCGGCGCCCGCGACCGGCGTGTGGGGCGCGCTTCCGGAGCGGGCCAAGGCGGCGATCCTCGCGATCGGGGTCGCGGCCCTCGCGTTCGCGGCGCTCCGATCGCGCCGACTCGGACGGCCGCCCGCCGAGGAACCGATCGCGCCGATCCCGGCCAGTGAGCTCGTGCGGGCGACCTCGCGTCTGTACCGGCGAGCCAGGAGCCTCGGCCACGCCGCCGGCGTGATGCGCGAGGCGACCCGCGCTCGGGTGGGTCGCCGACTGGGCGTCCCCGGAGAGAGCGAGGCCCTGCCGACGGTGGCCGCGCATGTGACCGGCCTTCCGCCGGAGCGTGTCGAGCAGGCACTGAGCGGCCCCGATCCGCGGACCGACGAAGAGCTCATCCGACTGGGTAGCCTCCTGTCCGAGATCGAGTCGAGGACGATGATCACCAACGTGGATCGTGTCGCAGCCGGCCTCGGGACCGGCGCCGACGGCAAGGGGGAGCGAACGTGACGGAGCCGCGAGACGCGCTCGGGGCCGTGCGCGAGCAGGTCGGCAAGGCCGTGGTCGGTCAGGACCTCGTGATCTCCGGTCTCCTCGTCGCGCTGCTCGTCCGGGGCCACGTGATCCTCGAGGGCGTACCCGGCGTCGCGAAGACCCTGATGGTGAAGGCCCTCGCTCGCTCCCTCGACCTCGAGTTCCGGAGGATCCAGCTCGCGCCCGACCTGATGCCGTCCGACGTCACCGGGAACGTGGTGTACGAGGGCAGCACCGGCGAGTTCCGCTTCCGGCCGGGCCCGGTGTTCACGCACCTGCTCCTCGCCGATGAGATCAATCGCACCCCGCCCAAGACCCAGGCCGCCCTCCTCGAGGCGATGGAGGAGCACCAGGTCACCACCGAAGGGGAGAGCCGCCCGCTCCCCGAGCCGTTCCTGGTCGCGGCCACGCAGAACCCGATCGAATTCGAAGGGACGTATCCGCTCCCGGAGGCGCAGCTGGATCGATTCCTCTTGAAGCTTTCCGTCTCCTATCCGGGCCGTGACGCGGAGCGAGCCGTCCTGGGGATGCATCACGCCGGACGGGACCCGCACGACCTCGATGCGCTCGGCGTCCGTCCGGTGGCCGGACCGGATGACCTGCGTGCCGGATCGGACGCCGTCAAAGAGGTGCGGGTCGACGACGAGGTGGTGTCGTACATGCTCGACCTGGTGGAGGAGACCCGCCGGACGCCCGCGCTCTCCCTCGGCGTGAGTCCCCGCGGGGGAGCGATGCTCCTGACGGCGGTGAAAGCATGGGCCTACCTCTCGCAACGCGACTTCGTGACGCCCGACGACGTGAAGACCTTGCTCCGTCCCACGTGGCGCCACCGAGTGGTCCTGCGTCCCGAGATCGAGCTCGAGGGAGCGACCGCGGACTCGGTGCTCGACGGCATCGCCGAGCGGGTCGCCGTGCCCCGGTAGCGCATGCACCTTCGGCCCCGGCTCGTCGTCGCCTTCCTCGGGGCAGGCGTCCTCGCCGCCCTCGCTCCCGCCGACCCGACGCTCGTCCTCGTCGGGGCGACCGCGCTCGTCGCGGTCCTCGTGATCGTCGACGTCGTCCTGGCTCCCACGGCGAGCGCGTTGCAGTCTCGCCGGGAGGTCCCCGCCGTGCTGCGGCTGGGCCGGCCCGCTGACGTCCTCGTGGAGCTGCAGAATCCGACCGATCGGGCGCTCGCGGTCGAGACCCACGATGCGACCCCACCGTCGATGGATCGAGAGCCCCGTCGGCACCGCGTCGCGATCGAGCCCGGCGGCTGGTCGCAACTGCCGGCGTCGATCCGGCCGGGACGTCGCGGGCGGGCCTCGATCGGGCCGCTCACGATCCGGACGGCCGGACCGCTGGGGCTGGCCGGCCGGCAATCGACGGTCCCGCTGGTCGACGAGGTGAAGGTCTATCCGGCGCTCCGCGGACGCGCCGAGGTCGAGCTGCGCTTCCGGCGGGCCCAGCTCCTGCAGTCGGGGCTGCGATCGACCGCGTACCGGGGCGGGAGCGACGAGTTCGACTCGCTCCGCGAGTACCGGTCCGACGACGAGTTCCGGCGGATCAACTGGAAGGCGACCGCACGATCGCCACGACCGATCGCCAACGAGTACCGCGAGGAGCACAACCAGCAGGTCGTGATGCTGCTCGATGCGAGCCGGGCCACGGCCGGCCAGGTGGCCGGCGTGTCCCGGCTCGAGCACTCGTTGGACGCGGCGATCGCCGTCGCGGACCTCGCGGCCCGCGTCGGCGATCACGTCGGCGCGCTCGCCTTCGGCCGGGACGTGCGGGCGTTCGTCGAGCCTCGTGGCGGCCCGTCGCAGCCGCCGCGCATCCTGCAGCTGCTGTTCGACCTCGAGGCGGGTCTGTACGCCCCCAACTACCCGCTCGCGTTCGCCACGCTGCTCGCACGGCACCGTCGCCGTTCCTGGCTGGTCCTGTTCACGGATCTCTCGGAGGAGTCGGTCCTCGAACCGTTGCTCCGCGCGATCCCCGTGCTGTTGTCGAGGCACCTCCTCGTCGTCGCGAGCGTGCGGGACCCGGAGGTCGAGACGCTAGCCACCTCGGTGCCGTGGACGTCCGAGGACGCGTACGACCGCGCGTCCGCAGCCGGGTTCGTGACGTGGCGCGATCGCGCCGCCGTACGGATCAGGGGGCTCGGCGCCACGGTGATCGACGCGCAGCCGGGCGCCCTCGCGGCCTCGGTGGCCGACGAGTACCTCCAGATCAAATCGCGGGGCCGACTCTGACCGTTCGGGCCTGTTCGCCTGGCGCCTCGTCGGGGGACCGACCCCTCGTCGGGAACAGGAGGAGCGCGAGATACCCGGTCACGACGATCACCCCGATCAGGACCTCCACGATCGGGGCTCCGGTCCGGCCGGTGACGAACCCCTCGATCACCGCAGCGACGCCGAAGGCCGGGATCGCGCCGAGGATCAGCAGGACGGCGTCGCGAGCCTCCTCGCCCAGCGCCGTCACGCGACCACGGTCCCCCGGATCGACCATCGCCCACCCCACGCGGAGTCCGGCGCCGCCCGCGATGCAGATCGCGGTGAGCTCCAGGA
>JBOGVC010000063.1:0-4311 GCA_050695275.1 Actinomycetota bacterium
GCTCCGGGTGTGGCATCAGCCCGACGACGTTGCCGGCCTCGTTGCGGATCCCGGCGATCGCTCGCAGCGCGCCGTTCGGGTTGTGCTCGTCGGAGACCTCCCCGTCGGGACCGCAGTAGCGGAAGACGACACGGCTCTCCGCCTCCAGCCGATCGAGGTCTTCTTCGGAGGCGACGAACTGCCCCTCCCCGTGCTTGATCGGGATCTCGAGGACCTCGCCGGGCGCCACGTCCGCCGTGATCGGCGTCTGCGTCGTCTCCACACGCAGATGGACGACGCGGCACACGAACCGGAGCGATCGGTTCCGGATCAGGGCGCCGGGGAGCAGCCCGGACTCGCAGAGGATCTGGAAGCCGTTGCAGATGCCGAGCACGGGTCCGCCGCGCTCCGCGAACGTCCGGATCTCGTCCATCACCGGGGCGAACCGGGCGATCGCGCCGCACCGGAGGTAGTCCCCGTAGCTGAAGCCGCCGGGCAGGATGACCCCGTCGACGCCACGCAGGTCGCGGTCGGCGTGCCAGAGCGGCACGCCCTCGCCGCCCATCAGCTCGATCGCGCGGAGCGCGTCCCGGTCGTCGAGGGAGCCCGGGAACGTCACCACGCCGATCCGGGCGCTCACGTGCGCTGGACCTCCCGGACCTCGAGGATGCGTGAGTCCTCGATCACCGGGTTGGAGAGCAGCCGTGCGGCCATCGCCTCCACCTGGGCGTGCGCGGACGTCTCGTCGTCCGATTCGACCTCGAACCGGACGTGCTTGCCGACGCGGACGCCGTGCACGTTCGTCCACCCGAGCGCAGGGAGGGCGCCTTCGACCGCTTTGCCCTGCGGATCCGCGAGGCCCGGCTTCAGCGTGACGAGGACCTCCACCGTGAATCTCATCCGCGACCCTCTCGGAGTCGTTCGAGGGCGGCGTCGTCGTCGGGCACCTCGCCGTCATCACGCGGAGTCACCTCGGCGCGAGCGAGGTACGCGCCGAAGGGCTCTCCGGTGACGCGTTCGTACGCCTCCCGGTATCGCGCCGCGGTGCCCCCCACGACGTCGGGTGGGAGGGAGGGTGGCGGCGGCTCTCGGTCCCAGCCGCTCGCGTCCAGCCAGTCACGGACGAACTGCTTGTCGAAGGACGGCTGCGCGCCGCCGGGAGCGTAGGCATCGGCCGGCCAGAAGCGGGAGGAGTCCGGCGTCCCCACCTCGTCGATCAGGAGCAGCTCGCCGTCCGCGAACCCGAACTCGAGCTTCGTGTCCGCGACGATCACGCCGTTCACGGCGGCGGTGTCCGCGATCCGCTCGTAGATCGAGAGCGTGAGCTCCTTGAGCCGCTCGAACAATCCTCTCCCCACCAGCTCCACCGCTTGATCGGGATCGAGGGGGAGGTCGTGCCCCGCGCCCGCCTTCGTCGTCGGGGTGAAGATCGGTTCGGGCAGGCGGGCCGACTCCGCGAGACCGCTCGGGAGCGGCACACCGCAGACGGAGGACGTCGCCCGGTACTGCGCCCATCCCGATCCCGAGAGGTAGCCGCGTGCGACGCATTCCATGGGGACGACGTCGGCCTTCCGCGCGAGCGTCGCGCGCCCGGCGAGGGCGGGCTCGTCGGCGAACAGAGCAGGGAACGTCGCGGTGTCGGTCGAGAGCACGTGGTTGGGCACGAGGTCGGTGGTGCGCACGAACCAGAACGACGACAGACCGGTGAGCACCCGGCCCTTGTCCGGGACCGGATCAGGCAGCACGACGTCGAACGCGCTGATCCGATCCGTAGCCACGAGCAGGAGCCGGTCCTCGCCGGCGTCGTACACGTCGCGGACCTTGCCGCGCGCCCGGAGCCGCGGCGTGGGGCTCATCTCGTCTCCTCCATCATCTTCTTGGGGCCGTGGGCTTGACGGACTCCACGGGGAGCTTCTCGAGCTTGTCGAACACGCCGCCGAGGTTCCCGAGGTACCGCGCGGGGTCGAAGAGGGCGTCGAGCGCGGCACTGTCCAATCGGCTGCCGACGCGCTCGTCGGCCTCCAGCGCGGCGCGGAAGCTCGCGCCCCCGTCCCACGCGGCCGCGGCTGCGGCTTGCACCAACGCGTAGGCGTCGTCACGGGACATCCCGGCGTCGATCAACGCGAGGAGGACCGACTGGGAATACACGACCCCTCCCCCCACCTCGACGTTCTCGCGCATCCTGTCGGGGAACACGTGCAGACCGTCGAGCACCCACGTCGCGTCGCGGAGCATGAACGCGAGCAGGCCGGTCGCGTCCGGGAAGATCAGCCGCTCGGCGGACGAATGCGAGATGTCGCGCTCGTGCCACAGGGCGACGTTCTCAAGCGCGGCCTGGGCGTGGCCGCGGATCACCCGGGCGAGGCCGGACACCCGCTCCGATACCACCGGGTTCCGCTTGTGCGGCATCGCCGACGAACCCTTCTGCCCTTCGGCGAAGGGCTCCTGCACCTCCCGCACCTCCGTCCGCGCGAGGTGACGGATCTCGGTGGCGATCTTGTCGAGGGTGGAGGCGGTGATCGCGATCGCGGTCATCAGCTCCGCATGGCGATCGCGCTGGATCACCTGGGTCGAGGCCTCGACGCTTCGCAGGCCGAGGCGCGCGCACACGAGCTCCTCCACCCGTGGGTCCACCGACGCGTACGTCCCCACGGCCCCGCTGATCGCCCCGACGGAGACGATCTCCCGGGCGCGGCGCAGCCGGTCGCGGTCACGATCCAGCTCGAACGCCCAGACGGCGAGCTTATGCCCGAAGCTCGTCGGCTCGGCGATCACGCCGTGGGAGCGGCCGGCCATCACCGTGTCGCGATGCCGCAGCGCCAGCCGCGTAGTGGTGGTCAGGAGACGCTCGAGCTCGGCGAGCAGCACGTCCGTGGCCGCCCGGAGTTGGAGCGCGAACCCGGTATCGAGCACGTCGGAGGACGTGAGGCCGAAGTGGAGCCAGCGACCTTCGGGGCCAACGGCTCCGGCTACCACGTCGACGAAGGCGGCGACGTCGTGGCGTGTGACCGCTTCCCGTTCGGCCACCGCCTCCACCGTGAACGCGGCGCGCGCGCGGCAGGCCGCGGCGTCGTCCGGGGGCACCGTTCCGAGCTCCGCGAGCGCCTCCACCGCGAGCAGCTCGATCTCGAGCCAATTCGCGAGCCGCGCCTCGTCCGACCACACGGCCTCCATCTCGGGGAGCCGGTAGCGCGGGATCACAGCTTGAGGCCCTCCGCGAGGTCGTCCTTGAACTTCCAGAGCGTCGCCTGGATCGACTCGTCGCCGAGGCCGACGATCTGCGCGGCGAGAACGGCGGCGTTCACCGCGGCGTCCACCCCCACCGTGGCGATCGGGACGCCGGTGGGCATCTGGGCGGTGATCGCGAGCGCCTCGTTCCCGACCATCTGCGGCGGCGTCGCGATCGGGACGCCGATCACCGGGATGACCGTGCGCGCCGCGACCGCGGCGGCCAGATGTCCCGACATCCCCGTCGAGCACACGACCACGCGGAGCCCCCTCGCCGCCGCGGTCCTCGCGTATTCGTCGACGAGGTCGGGCGTGCGCGACGACGACATGATCTGCACCTCGTGCGGGATGCCGAACTTCTCCAGGATCAGTCCGGCCTGGCGCATGATCGGCAGCTCGGTGGGAGAGGCGGCCAGCACCCCGACGATCGGTGTCTCCTCGGTCATCCGGTGACCCTCCCTCGGCTCGCTCATGAGGCCTCCTCGGCGGCTCTGGCGGCGATGTCGCTCCGCCGGATCGTGCCGTCGAACGAGATGTGCGAGGCCGCGTCGTAGGCGCGCCTCCGTGCGCCGCCGACCGTCGGCCCCCACCCCGTCACCGCGAGCACGCGGCCGCCGGCGGTGACCACTCTACCGTCGCGCTCGGCCGAGCCCGAGTGGAAGACGGCGGCGTCCGGCGCGGCGGCGGCGGCCTCCAACCCGTCGATCGGGTGACCGGTCCCGTACGAGCCCGGGTAGCCGCCGCTCGCCAGCACCACGGTCACGGCCGCATCGTCGGACAGGTCGACCTTCACGTCGGCCAGCCGGTCGGAGGCGCACGCGACCAGCACCTCGGCAAGGTCGCTCCGGAGGCGAGGGATCACCACCTGCGTCTCGGGGTCGCCGAACCGGCAGTTGTACTCCAGGACCTTCGGACCGTCCGCGGTGAGCATCAGCCCCGTGTACAGGAGGCCCGCGTAGGCGACCCCGTCCGTGCGCAGCGCGTCCACGGTCGCCGCCACGATGTCCCAGACGCGGGACTCGGTGGCCTCGTCGAGCCCCGGGAGCGGCGAGTAGGCCCCCATCCCGCCGGTGTTCGGCCCCGTGTCCCCGTCCCCGACGCGCT
>JBOGVC010000064.1:0-6246 GCA_050695275.1 Actinomycetota bacterium
CCGTCGTCCGGGTGCGGCGAGCCGCGGCCTCGTACGCGGGCGAGCCAGCCTCCTCCGCGAGCTCCGTCTGGCGGCGCAGCGACGGCGCGAAGAACGCGCCCGCGATCACCCCGACCAGGACGTAGAGGCCGATCGCGACCGCGATCCAGAACGTCGTGAACCCCAGCCCGTCCGAGATGAGGACCATGATCACGCCGGTCAGCGGCAGCACACCGTAGGCCGGGTTCGCCAGACGTGCATCGAGCTTCTTGATCGTGTCCAGCGCGAACCCCTGCTGGGTCGGAGCGCGTCCCTTCATCGCGGCGAGCCAGACGAAGTAGGTCACGTTCGTCCCGACAGCGACGATCGCCGACAGCACGTGCACGAGCTTCAACGGCAGGTACCAGTCCATGTCTGTCCCCTTCCCGCGGAGCCGAACGGAAGCCCCATACTGCCCCAGCGCGCGGCTGGCCGGCTCGTGCGCAGTGGCAGTCCTAGGATGAGCGGATGGATCGCGAGAGCCTCCTCGCGTTCGTCCGCTTCCATGCGTGGGCGAACGATCGCATCCTGACGACCGCTGCCGACCTCTCGGATGAAGAGCTCCGTCGGCCCGGCGTCCTCGATCACGGGAGCGCGTTCGACACGCTCCGGCACTTCGTCGACGTCGACTGGAGCTGGCGCGAGGCCTGCATCGGGAACGACGTCGGGGACACCTACGTCTGGGACCACGGGTTCGTGCTCGACGACCTGGCGGCGATCCATTCGTTCTGCCTCGAGGAGGACATCCGCCTTCGGAGCTACGTGGAGTCCCTCGACCAGACGGGACTGAACGACCCGCTCGCGGGCGGCGACCCGAAAGAGCCGCGGTGGCTGGTCGTCGCCCACATCGTGAACCACGGCACGCAGCACCGCAGCGAGCTGGCTCGATACCTCACCACCTGCGGGCACTCCCCTGGCGACCTCGATCTCCTCGATGCGTTCGTGCTGCCTTGGCCAGGCGCGGGCTGACCCACCGTCGCCGACGCTCAAGTCAGCGAGCCCGGCTACGCTCACTCCGTGACCCATCGGATCCCGCTGGACGTGTTGAGGTCGCGCTGATGTACCGAGCCTCCGACCGTCAGCCGCCGAGACTTGGTTCCCCATGGGCGAAGCACAAGCGGCCTTCGCTGGCTCCTCCTCGAGCAATAGAGTGAGAGCCGTGCATGTCCAGGTCTCTACCGAGGTCGACCGCCCGGTTGAGGATGTGTGGCGCTTCTACGCGACAGACCACGTCCGCAACCATCCGCGGTGGGATCCCGACATGCACCTCGAGCAACTCTCGGACGGGCCGATCGGTCTCGGCACGAGGATCCGGCGGGTGAATACCCGTTGGGGCATGCCGGTGGGAAGGCGAGATGGAGGTTGTGGAGTTCGATCCGGAACGCGCCTTCGCCGTCTCGATCCACGACCCGAACATGGAGGCCGAGGGGCGGACGACGTTCGAGGCACGGGGACCGGACATGACCCTCGTCACGGTCACAACGAGGCTCGAGGGGATGGATGAGCTGGAGAAGATGGAGTTCCTCACGCGGATGATGCAGCGGAGCGTGAACAACGTGAAGCGCCTGATCGAGAACGAGATCGCGTCACCGAACGTGTAGGCATCGGCTGGTCGCGGTTCGCGAGCGCACACCTCCGGAGGTGCGATGGTTCACCGGATCCTTCTGGACGTATCGAGCCTGACCTACCGGGCGTTCTTCGCGATGCCGGATTCGGTGACCGCGCCCGACGGGCGGCCGGTGAACGCGGTCCACGGTTACCTCGACATGGTCACGCGCCTCGTGGCCACGCGCCGGCCGGATGAGGTCGTCCACGTCTACGACCACGACTGGCGGCCGGTCGAGCGCACCGACATCTATCCCGGCTACAAGTCCAACCGCCCACCGGAACCGGAGGCGATCACGCAGCAGTTCGCCCTCCTTCGGAGCGTGCTGGATCTCACGGGGCTGCTCCAGGCCGAGACCGAAGGGTGGGAGGCGGAGGACGCGATCGGTGCCTTCTGCGTCGAAGCGGACGAGACGGATCGGATCGAGATCGTCTCGGGCGACCGCGACCTGATCCAACTCGTGCGCGATCCGGTCGTGAAGCTGCTGTTCACCGTCCGTGGCGTCTCCGAGCTCGCTGACTACGACGAGGCCGGCGTCCTCGCCAAGTACGGCGTGCCGGCGTCGCGGTACGCCGAGTTCGCGATCCTCCGAGGTGACCCCTCCGACGATCTGCCGGGTGTGCGCGGCGTGGGCGCGAAGACCGCGTTGGCCTTGATACAAACGTACGACTCCCTCGACGAGCTGGTCGCCGACGCCGCGCAGCCACAGTCCCGTCCCGGACCGCTGAAGGGCAAGCCCGCGCTGAAGGCGAGGATCGTGGAGGCGAGCGAGTACCTGGACAAGATGCGCCGCCTCGTGCCGGTGAACGCCGTCGCACCCCTGACCGTGTGGTCGGGCGCGCGCGACGACGACGCGCTCAAGGCGTTCGCCGACGAGCACGGGCTGAAAGGTCCTGTCCAACGGCTGCAGGCCGCGCTCGACAGCGCCAGCGCGGCCTGACCCGCCGTGACCGCGTTCGTCTTCCACGTCGACCTCGATCAGTTCCTCGCCGCCGTCGAGGTCCTCCGGCGCCCCGAGCTCCGGGGCAAGCCGGTGGTCGTGGGAGGCGACGGCGACCCGACGAAGCGCGGCGTCGTCTCCACGGCCTCCTACGAGGCCCGCGCCTTCGGCGTGGGATCGGGGATGCCGCTCCGCACCGCCCTCAAGCGATGCCCCGAGGCCGTGTTCCTCCCCGTCGACGCCCCCGTCTACCTCGAAGCATCCCGCCGCGTCATGGACACGCTCCGATCCTTCGGATCCGTGGTCCAGGTGATGGGGTGGGACGAGGCGTTCGTCGCCGTGGAGACGGACGACCCGGAGCGCCTCGCCCGCGAGATCCAGCGCCGCGTCGTGGAGCGCACGGAGCTCTGGTGCTCGATCGGGATCGGTGACAACAAGCTTCAGGCGAAGATCGCGACCGACGCGGGGAAGCCCGCCGGGGTCTTCCGGTTGTCCTCCGATCGATGGGCCGAGTGGATGGGATCGCGGCCGACGGACGCCCTCTGGGGCATCGGCTCGAAGACGGCGAGGAAGCTGGCGGCGATCGGCATCGGCACGGTGGGCGAGCTGGCGTCGGCCGACGTCGACACGTTGGGAACAGCGTTCGGGCCGAGCACCGGACCGTGGCTCGCGCGACTCGCCCGCGGCGAGGACACCAGCCGGGTCAGTGACGAGCCGTGGATCCCGAAGGGCGTGAGCCGCGAGCGGACGTTCCAGCAGGACCTCGCCACACGCGACGAGGTGCTCCGCGAGCTCGACCGGATCGCGTCCGAGACGGCGGAGGACGTCCGGAAGGACGGTCGGCCGGCCGCGCGCGTCGTCGTGAAGGTCCGGCTGATCCCGTTCATCACGAAGACCCGTGGGGTGGCACTTCCCGAACCCTCGAGCGCCTCCGAGGACATCGCGGCCGGCGCGAGGGCGGCGCTGGAACGGTTCCCGCCGATCGAGCGACCGGTGCGGCTCCTCGGCGTCCGCGTCGAGTTCGCCGAGGACGCCTCAGAAAGCGGCGGCCTAGGTCATCCGATGCTCGATATCGCGGTCCCGGATGCCGATGATGGATAGATGCGGACTCGATCACTCACGACGGTCGCGGCGATGGCCCTGGCGGTCGGCCTCCTGACGGCCCTCCCCGCCTCGGCCGCCTACGAGGACCCCGTGATCGCGTTCCCCGGTGGGACCAGCGTGTTCTACTCCCCGTTCTCCGGCCCCGCGACCGTCACGTTCACGTTCGACGCCGACACGAACGATCGGACGTTCCAGCTCCGGCTCCGGCGGGTCGGCGGCAAGGTCATCCGTACGAAAGAGGTGTTCATCGACCCCGACACGATGGCGTCACCGCGCGAGGTGACGTTCTCATGGCCGGCGCTCTCCGTCGGATCGGCGAAGACGTACCAGGTTGCCGTCTACCGTGGGAAGAACATCCAGGGGAGCCCGGAGAGCTTCCAACTGGTTCCGCCGCTCGTCTCCATCACGGGAGCCAAGCCGAACCCGTTCCTCCCGTGGATCGACGATGACATCAAGGACGAAACGAGGATCTCCTACGCGCTCCAGGCTCCGTCCGACCCGACCATCGTCCGCGTCTACGGAGCGAACTCGCACGGGAAGTGCTGCGGCTCCCTCGTCTTCGAGCACGACGACGGGGCGCACCCGTCAGGAGTCAACCAGTACGCCTGGAACGGGAGGACCCAGGAGGTGGGAGGATCGCTCCTGCCGAAAGGCGACTACTTCGTCAAGATCCACGCGGAGGATCCGTCGGCAGTCGTCGACGTGTCGAAGCCCTTCAAGGTCACGATCGCCCGGAAGTATCGAGCGATGGCGACGAAGTCGAAGCCCGCGAGGGACTACCACCACCGGAGTGCCTCGACCCCCATCGTCATCGGGGGAGGCTGCTTCGTGATGGTGGAGTCGGGCGATCTGCGGGTCCTCTGTCAGGGAGGGCGGATCTCCGTGTACTGGCGATGGGGCCTCAACCCATCGCAACGGATCGAAAAGGCCAGCTTCGTGCTGAACACCGAGGTGGGGAGCTGTCCGTCGTCCATCCGGCGCTCCGGCCACGCCAAGCATGAGTCCTCGTTCACCGTGAACGAGGATCTGGCTGGAGCGCTGGCTGATTGCTACATCGATACGGCGAGGATCACGTACAGCTACCTCCAAGCCTCCTGACGCACCGTCTCCCCGAGGCATCCCAGCCCCTACCATCAGGGGCCATGCCGACGCCCACCCTGGAGCTGATCCGGGAGGTCCCGAAGGTCCTGCTCCACGACCACCTCGACGGCGGGTTGCGGCCGGCCACGATCGTGGAGCTCGCGGACGAGACCGGCTACGAGGGCCTCCCGACCCGCGACCACGAAGAGCTCGCGGCATGGATGACGCGGGGGGCCGATCGGAAGGACCTCGTCTTGTACCTCGAGACGTTCGCCCACACCGTCGGGGTGATGCAGACGACCGGGTCGCTGGCGCGCGTCGCTCGGGAGTGCGCGGAGGACCTCGCCGCCGACGGCATCGTCTACGCGGAAGTCCGGTACGCCCCGGAGCAGCACCTCGAACGAGATCTCACGTTGGACGAGGTCGTCGAGGCGGTGCAGCAGGGGTTCGCCGAGGGCTCCGCGGACACCGGGATCCGCATCGGCACGCTGCTCACGGCGATGCGCACCGCCGCCCGATCCCTCGAGATCGCGGAGCTCGCCGTCCGCTGGCGGGACCGCGGCGTGGTGGGCTTCGACATCGCGGGCGCGGAGGCGGGCTATCCGCCGACCCGTCACCTCGATGCGTTCGACCACGTCCGCCGGGCGAACTTCCACGTCACGATCCATGCGGGAGAAGCGTTCGGGCTGCCGTCGATCTGGGAAGCCCTGCAGCTGTGCGGCGCCGAGCGGCTCGGGCACGGTGTCCGGATCGTCGACGACATCGAGATCCAGCCGGATGGCGAGGCTCGGCTCGGCCGGATCGCCGATCTCGTCCGGGACCGCCGCCTGCCGCTCGAGCTGTGCCCGACGTCGAACGTCCACTCGGGAGCGGCGGCCTCGATCGAGGAGCACCCGATCGGGCTCCTGACGGACCTGAAGTTCCGCGTCACCGTGAACACCGACAACCGATTGATGTCGGCGACGACCCTCTCGAACGAGTTCGCGCAGCTCGTCGAGGCGTTCGGGATCGGGTGGGACCGGATCCGCCGGCTCACGATCAACGCGATGAAGTCGGCGTTCCTCCCGTTCGACGAGCGCGTCGCCTTCCTCGACGACGTGATCCGGCCCGCGTACCTCGAACACGATCGATGACGGCTGAACGGGACGCAACGGAGGACACCCCGGCGATCCGCGTGGTGGCCGAGTCGGGCGTGCCCTTCCGCGTGGTCCGGACGGAGCGAGCAGGCAGCGCCGAGGAGAGCGCCGAGCTCCAGGGCATCGAGCTGAGGCAGCTGATCCGGTCGATCGTCGTGCGCCGAGGCGCCGACGATTACGTCTTCGTCCTCGTGCCCGGAGGACGGCAGATCGCGTGGGCACGGCTCCGCGCCCACCTCGGTGTGAGCCGGCTCTCGTTGCCGGACCAGGACGAGGCCCGCGACGCGACCGGCTACGAGCGGGGGACGATCACCCCGTTCGCATCCTCGACGGCCTGGCCGGTCGTGGCCGATGCGACCCTC
>JBOGVC010000065.1:0-6054 GCA_050695275.1 Actinomycetota bacterium
GCACGCGGCCTCCTGTTCGGCTTCGCCGAGTACCACCTGGAGCGGCGGATGAAGTCGGTCCCGATGCTCGTACGGACGGCGACGTGAGCAGCTACCTCCAGGACCTCGATCTCGACCGGATCCCGGCGCACGTCGGGATCGTGATGGACGGCAACGGCCGGTGGGCCGAGCAACGCGGACTGCCCAGGACCGAGGGCCACGGCGCCGGTGAGGACGCCCTGTGGGACACGATCCAGGGCGCTGTCGCGGTGGGGGTCCGCTGGCTCACCGTGTTCGCGTTCTCCACCGAGAACTGGCGCCGTCCGCCGGGCGAGGTCCGCTACCTGATGAACTTCAACCGCACCATGCTCCGGCGGCGGCGTGACGCGCTCCACGAGATGAACGTCCGGATCCGGTTCATCGGACGGCGGAACTGGCGTATCCCTCGGTCCGTGCTGAAGGAGATCCGGACGGCGGAGGCGATGACGGCCGCCAACACCGGGACGACCCTGTCGATCGCGTTCAACTACGGGGGCCGGGCCGAGATCGTCGACGCCGTGAAGGACATCGCTCGCGACGTCCGCGCGGGAACGCTCCGCCCCGAGGGCATCAGCGAGTCCACCATCGCGGAGCGCCTGTACGCCTCGGACACTCCGCCTCCCGATCTGCTGATCCGCACGAGCGGGGAGCAACGGATCTCGAACTTCCTCCTGTGGGAGGTCGCCTACTCCGAGCTCTGGTTCACGCCCGTCTTCTGGCCGGACTTCGACCGCGAGATCCTCTACGAGGCGATCAGGGACTTCCAGAAGCGCTCGCGGCGCTTCGGCGGCGTCGGCGACGAGCCCTGAGCGACCCCTCCGCCGTTCGGTCCGTTCGTCGGTCATCCGACCTAGCCCGCGGTGGTCGTTCGGCCGTTCCGTAGCGGATGCTTGAGCGGTATCGTGCCTGGAAGGCACGGGACCGTGCTTCCGGTGGCGAGCACCCGCACCGGCGAGGAGGCGGATGAGCGTGATCGCTCGGTTCACCAGAGACAGCGCCAGCAAGTACGTCTGGGCCGCGATGGCCCTGGCGGCGATCGGCGGTCTCGCGTTCGCGATCATGAACGGGGACGACGCCCTCGATCGGGAGCGCGCGAATGCGCAGAGCCGAGCCGTGCAGTACGTGGAAGAGGCGCTGGATCCCAGGCTCGAGGGCTCGGATCTCGACAGCCCCATCACGGGCCAAGCCGAGGCATCGCTCCAGACGGCGGTCGAGCGCGCGATCCTCGTCGACGACCGGCTGGCGCGCGTCCGCATCTGGTCGGCCGACGGGTCGCTCCTGTTCTCGACCGACCGAGCCGAGACCCCCGGATCCGACGCCGGGTTGAACGACGAACTGCTCCAACAGGTCGTGCGTGAGGGTGTGCTCACCCGCTCGGGCGTCTCCGACACCGGTGGGGAGGACGACCCGGAGCGGAGCCTCCTCCGGACCTATGTGCCGCTGCGGGCCAGCGCGATCGCCGAGATCGATCAAACCGACGAGGGGACCCTCGCCGCCGTGCGGACCGAGTGGAGGAACTACCAGATCCTCGCGGGCGGGATGCTGCTCCTGTTCCTCGTGCTGATCGGCCTGTCGCTCCGCGATCCGATCGAGCCGATCAACACGGGCGTGCCCTTCGCCTCGTCCTCCGTGCCCGTCGGGTTCTCGTTGATCGACGACGATCGGCTGCACGCGGTCCACGAGGTCTATCGCCTGGCCTCGGAACGTGTCGGCCGGCTGCAACAGAAGCTCGAGGAGTCCGAGGAGGCTCGGCGCCGCCTGGAGGGCGACATCCAGCAGGCCCTGTCGAAGGCGGTCGGCACCGCACCCGCCGCCCCGCCACCGACACCGGTGGTCGTGGCTCCGCCCACGCCGGACGTCGTCCAGGTCCCGGAATCCGACGTCGTGGAGACCTCGTCGGACGACGCCTGGACCGCGTCGCCCGCCGGTCCGCTCGCCCGCGCGTCGCGCGATCAGAAACCCCTGCCCGCTACGTCGTACACCCCGAAGCCGGAGGTCGCGCCGAAGGCCGAGAAGCCGAAGCGCGCGCGCAGGCCGAAGCCCGAGAAGCCGGCGAAGCAGGAGCCCGTGAAGCACGAGCCCGTGAAGCGGGAGGAGCCGGTGACCACGGAACCGGCCGCCGCCTCCGACGCGATCGTGGTGCCGGAGCCCACCCCGGTGCCCGAGCCCCGTGTGGCCGCCATGGCGACCACCTCGCCGGCCCCGCCGGCCCCGCCCACCGCGGCCGATCGTGAGCTCGCGGACGCTGAGGCACACGAGGCCGCCCTCGAGATGTTCATCCGACTCACCGAGAGCGATCGGCAGCCCCACGACACGACCGAGGTGGATCAGGGCGCGGTCCGCGCGGCGCTGGCCCGGACCGCGGCCCGCAAGAAGCCGGGGGGCGAACGCCTGCAGCCGCACGAGGGTCAGGCCGGGGGATCGCCCGGCGGCCCACCGGAGCGACGCTGACTTAGAGCTCGTTCCAGACGGCCAAGAAGGCGGCGACGCCGGTCACGATCGCCAGGGACGCCCACACGTAGCGATCGACGTCGTCGAGGTTCACCCAGGCGATCACGGCCACCGAAACCGCGATCAGGGTGATGAGCACCAGTCCTGTTGGGCCGAGCTCGACGCGGCTGCCCAGGCGCGGGTGTCGAACCCTGAACCGCTCGACCCACGATGGTGGGGCGTCGTCCGGCACCCGCTCCCGACGCCACACATGACGAAGGACGAGCGTGGCCAGGAAGGCCCATCCGAGGAGGAAATAGAGCTGCAACGCGGATGCGGCCGAGAGGCCGCCGACGCCGCCCCATGGGAAGAGCGCGAGGAGCACGACCGTGATCGCGATGCGACCGGCCGGGCCGAAGGTGGTTGCACCCGCTCGCCATCGTGAGGTCCGTGGGGTCGGCGTCGGAGCGCTGACGTACCCGCCCACCTCGTGCAGCGGTTCGCGGCGCGAGTACAGCGTCACCGGCGTGTAGCAGGTCGTACACCAGCGGATGTCGGCGGGAAGCGGCGCTCCGCATGACCGGCAGAGGGATCCGATAGGCATGCCTGAGGTATCGGGACGGCGGCAACCGCGATTGACCCCGGTAGCATGAGCGGCACGCCGGCGGCCGCAGCCAGCGACCGGGAAAGGAGCCTTCTCTATGGCCGACCTGCCATCCCCTGCACTGATGGAGGCCGTCACCTCTCTCGCCAAACGGCGAGGCATCGCGTTCCAGTCCTCGGAGATCTACGGCGGGCTCCGCTCGTCGTGGGACTACGGGCCGCTCGGTACCGAGATCAAGCGCAACGTACGCGAGCAGTGGTGGCGTTCGACCGTGCAGCTCCGCGACGACGTGGTCGGGCTCGACGCCTCCGTGATCATGTCGCCCAAGGTTTGGGAGGCATCCGGTCACCTCGAGGTCTTCACGGACCCTTTGGTCGAGTGCCTGAACTGCCACCAGCGGTTCCGCGCCGATGAGCTGCCCGAGCCGGCCGCGTGCCCGAACTGCGGGCAGACGGCCTTCACGAAGCCCCGCAACTTCCACCTGATGTTCAAGACGAACATGGGGCCGATCGAGGACGCCGAGAACACGGTGTACCTGCGTCCCGAGACGGCACAGGCGATGTTCGTCGACTTCGCCACGATCCAGCAGGTGAGTCGCAAGAAGGTCCCCTTCGGGATCGCCCAGATCGGGAGGTCGTTCCGCAACGAGATCACCCCGGGGAACTTCATCTTCCGCCAGCGTGAGTTCGAGCAGATGGAGATGGAGTTCTTCGTGGAACCCGGCACCGACGAGGACTGGCACGAGTTCTGGATCGGCGAGCGGATGCACTGGTGGACCGACCTCGGGCTCCGCGAGGACCACGTCCGGATCCGCGAGCACGACGCCGACGAGCTCTCGCACTACTCGAAGCGCACCGTCGACATCGAGTACCGGTTCCCGTTCACCGACTGGGGAGAGCTCGAGGGGATCGCGAACCGCACCGACTTCGACCTCAAGGCGCATCAGGCCGCGTCCGGGGAGGACCTGACGTACTTCGATCAGGAGAAGAACGAGCGGTACCACCCCTACGTGATCGAGCCCGCCGCTGGCGTCGACCGGGCCGTCCTCGCGTTCCTCCTGGACGCCTATCGCGAGGAGGAGGCGCCGACCGCGAAGGGCGGGACCGAGAAGCGCACCTACCTCGCGCTCGACCGGCGGCTGGCGCCGACCAAGGTGGCGGTGCTCCCGCTGTCGCGCAACGAGAAGCTCGCCCCCGAGGCTCGGCGGATCTTCGACCTGGTGAAGGGCGTGTGGATGTGCGATTTCGACGACGCGGGGTCGATCGGGCGCCGCTACCGGCGCCAGGACGAGGTCGGGACGCCGTTCTGCGTGACGGTGGACTTCGACTCCCTGGAGGACGCGCAGGTGACGGTGCGCGAGCGGGACTCGATGGGGCAGGACCGGCTGCCGATCGACGGGCTGGTCGCGTATCTGTCGGAGCGCCTGTGATCGGGTACCTGGCGGCGCTCGTCCTCTGGGTGGCGGCGATCGTGACGCTCGTCGTCTCCACCGCGGGGTTCCTCGAGTCCACGACGCTCTTGGTGACGTCGGCCGTTCTTTCGGGACTGGCGATGGTGGCAGCGGTGAGTGCGGTCGTCATGTCGAGGCGACGGTGAGGCGGCTCGCCGTCGCGATCGTGGTGCTCCTCGTCGCCTGCACGGAGCCGTCACCCCCCACACCGTCGATAACACCGTCGGAGTCGCCGCCGGGCGATCCGGTCGAGGTCAGGACAGGGCCGACCCCGGCGGCCGAGGCGATGCGCCGGCTCTGCGTCGCCCCCGACATCGAGGCGGATCCCGTGACGGAGGTGCCGACGCCACCAGCGATCGCGGAGGTGGCCGATCAGGTGGAATCGGTGCGCGGGTTGGAGTTCGACCGCCCGGTGAACGTCGAGCCGATCACGGAAGCCGAGATGGACCGGCGCTTGGCCGAGTACCTCGACACGTACTACCCGGAGCGGTTCTACGCTCGCAGGAGCGAGGCCTGGCAGACGATCGGCGCGCTGCCGCGCGACGTCGGTTACCTGGAGGCCATCGACGCCTACCAGCAGGGACAGGTCCTCGGCTTCTACAACTCACAGAACGAGGAGCTCGTCTACACCGGCGATGCCGAGCTGAACCGGATCGAGCAGTTCGTGCTCGCCCACGAGCTCACACACGCGATCGACGACCAGCATTTCGACCTCGACCGCCTCGACGGTCTCGTGGGGCGTTGCCAGGAGGAGCGCTTCCAGGCCGCCCTCGGGATCGTCGAGGGGAGCGCGAACCACTTCGCGACGCAGGTGCTGATCAACTTCCCGATCCAGGAGGTCGGCCCGATCCCGGGGGACGACGCCGGCAACGTCCCGCCGTTCATCGTCGAGATCATGGCCTACCCGTACACGACGGGGCAGCGGTTCGCCGACGCGCTCTCCGACGCGGATGGACCCTCGGCGATCGACGACGCACTGGAGACGTTCCCCACCACGACGGAGCAGGTCATGCATCCCGCGAAGTTCCCGCACGAGGCTGGGGAGGCGGTCGACGTGGCGGACTTCGCACCCACGTTCGGCTCGGGCTGGCGCGACCTGGACGCGATGGTCGTGGGCGAGCTGTGGTTGAAGGTGTTGCTGCACCTCCGTCTCGAGGATCAGGTGGCGGCGTCGGCCGCCGCGGGGTGGGCCGGTGGCACCTACCGCGCGTGGACCGACGGCGACGACGTGGCGGTGATCATGAGCACCGTCTGGGACACACCGAAGGACGCACAGGAGTTCAGCGAGGAGCTGGGGCGATGGGTGTCACGAGGCACGTTGCCCGGCCTTGTGATGGACGCTGACGGCACGACGGTGCACGCGGGGTTCGGCTCCCGGGAGCCCCTGATGGGCGCGGTGCTGTCGATCCTGCGGTCGCTGTAGCAGACGCATCGGGTTCGAGGTGCTCGCGATTGCCTGCACGGGGTGTCTGTTCTAGGTTCCAGCTATGGCGGAGCCCGTCATCGTTCTCGACACGTCGGAGATCCGTGAGGGGAAGCGCGAGGAGCTCGA
>JBOGVC010000066.1:0-12637 GCA_050695275.1 Actinomycetota bacterium
GCGCTGAGCACATACCTCCGCCTGTTCGCCCCGTTCCTCCCGTATGCCACGGAGGAGGTCTGGTCCTGGTGGCGAGACGGCTCCGTCCACCTCGCCCGTTGGCCGTCATCGCACGAGCTCACGGGGATCGGCGACGGGGACCCGGCCGTCTACGAGATGGCGGCCGCCGTGCTCAAGGAGGTCCGCAGAACCAAGGCACTCGCGAAGGTGTCGCTCCGGACTCCGATCGAACGCGTACTGGTCCGGGATACCGCCGAGCGACTCGCCCTCCTCCGGCTCGCGGAGCGGGATGTGCGACAGGCAGGTTCCATCAGGGAGCTCGAGACGATGCAGGCCGACGGATCATCGGTCGACGTCGTGCTTGCCGAGCCCACAACCTGACATGGGTTTCGCCGAGGCGATGGCGGGGCTCGAGCGGCGCCAGCCGGAGCACATGCCGGAGCCGAGCCTCGACAGGATCCGCGCGGTGTCGGCGCTGCTGGACGACCCGCAGCTCACGTACCCGACGATCCACGTGACCGGCACCAACGGCAAGACCACGATCGCGCGCGCGGCCGCCGAGCTCGCGTGCGCCCATAGGCTCGCCACCGGTCTCTTCACCTCGCCGCACCTGCACTCGATCCGGGAGCGGCTGAGCCTGTGCGGTGAGCTGATCTCCGAGGAGGAGTTCGCCGAGGAGTGGCGACACCTCGAGCCGTTCCTCGACGTGGTCGACGCGCAGGGGGATGGGGCGGCCACTTACTTCGAGGCCGTCACGGCGCTCGCGTTCCTCTGGTTCGCGGACAAGCCGGTCGGCCTGGCGGTCGTCGAGGTCGGCATGGGCGGGTCGTGGGACGCGACGAACCTCGTGACCGGCGACGTCGCGGTGATCGGCGAGGTCGGCCTCGACCACCCCGAGCTCGGCTCGACGATCCGGGAGGTCGCCACGGAGAAGGCCGGGATCATCAAGGCCGGCAAGACCGTCGTGGTGCGGGAGCAGCCGGACGAGGCGTTCGAGGTGATCGAGGCACGCGCGAGCGAGGTGGGCGCCACGATCCTCCTCGAGGGGCGCGACTGGGGGCTCGCCACCCGGGTCCCGGCCGTGGGGGGCCAGCAGTTCCGTGTCGACGGCGTGCACGCGGCCTACGACGATCTGTTCGTCCCGATGTTCGGCGAGCACGCGGTCCGGAACGTCGTCGCCGCGATGGTGGCGGTCGAGTCCGTCCTGGGGCACGCGCTCGATCCGGACGCCACACGTGGCGCGATCGAGGCGCTCCGGATCCCCGGCCGGCTCGAGGTGATGTCTCGGTCGCCACTGCTCGTCGTGGACGGCGCCCACAACCCGGGGGGAGCGGCGGCGCTCGCCCGAACGCTCGCGGAGTCGTTCACCTGGAACCGGATGCTCGTGATCCTCGCCGTCTCGTCGAACAAGGACCTCGACGGCGTCGTGGCGGCGCTCGCGCCGATCGCCGACGTCTGGTTCGCTGCCACGAACGACAGCGTGCGGAGCTTCCCCCCCGAGCACGTCGCGGAACGGATCGCGGCGGCCGGTGGCCGGGTCGCCGACCTGGGCAGCGTGGCGGAAGCGCTCGTGTGGGCCCGGGACGCGGCCGCCTCCGACGACCTCATCCTCGTGACGGGCTCCCTCTACACTGTCGCGGACGCCCGACGGGCGCTGGGAGGATCCTGAGCACATGGAGACGGAATCGACGCTGCTCATCGTCAAGCCGGACGGCGTCCGTCGCCATCTGATCGGAGAGGTGCTCCGCCGGGTCGAGGAAGCAGGGCTGACGATCGAGGACCTGCGGATGGAGACGATCCCGCGGGAACGCGCCGAGGAGCACTACGGTGAGCACCGCGACAAGCCGTTCTACGGGGAACTGGTCGACTTCATCACCGGTGGTCCGGTGGTCCTGGCCAAGGTCGGAGGCGACAACGCGATCGCGCTGTGGCGGGATCTGATGGGTCCCACCGACCCCGCCGATGCGCCGCCCGGCACGATCCGCGGCGACCTGGCGACGGAGATCACGGAGAACCTCGTGCACGGCAGCGACTCTCCCGAGTCCGCGGCTCGCGAGCTGAAGCTCTTCTTCGGCGCCTAACAGCGGGATGGCGGGACTCCAGGAAGCGTTCGACAGCGTCGGCGCGAGCCTCGAGCACCATCTCACCGCCTCGCACGCCGCCGGGGCCGCCCTGGCCGTCACGGATCGCGAAGACATCCTCGGCGTCGCGGTCCGTGGGATGGCGGACGTCGCCTCCGCCACGCCCGTTCGACCGGAGACCCGTTTCCAGATCGGGTCCATCTCGAAGTCGTTCGCGGCGATCGTGGCGATGCAGGAGGTGGATGCGGGCCGGCTCGACCTCCACATCTCGGTGAACGAGCTGCTCCCGTGGCTCGGGCTCCCCGAGCCGTTCGCTCCGATCACGCTGCACCATCTGCTCACGCACACGGCCGGCCTGCACACCGGAACCGAGGACGCCCCCGGATTCGCCGGCGCAGTCCAGCTCCTTCGGGAGTACCCCGCCACGTCGCCGCCGGGGGAGCGGTTCCACTACTCGAACGACGGCTACAAGATCGTGGGCGTGGTGCTCGAGGAGATCACCGGGCTCCCGATCCACGACCTGCTCGCGGAGCGGCTGCTGGGTCCGCTCGGCATGACCTCCTCGGTGGCCGCGATCACGGACGAGATCTGGACCGACCACGCGACGGGGTACGAGCCGATGCTGACCGACCGGCCCGCGCAGCTGCGACATCCGCTCGCAGTCGCTCCGAGGATCGTGTCGAACACGGCGGACGGCTCGATCGTGTCGACCGTGGTCGACATGTGCGCCTACGCCCGCCTCCTGCTCGCTCGCGGCGATCGCCCCGACGGTCGCGGAGGGCGGATCCTCTCCGAGGACGGCTTCACGCGCCTGATGGCGAGCGCCGTCGACGACACCGATCACGGACGGTACGGGTACGGCCTGTGGACCGAGGAGGTCGAGGGGCGAACCTGGTTCGGGCACTCGGGCGGCATGGTCGGCTACACGGCGCACCTGATCACGCTCCCCGACGAGGGGATCGCGTGCGTCGTCCTGCAGAACGGAGGCGGGGACAAGCGCGGCGTGACCGGAGCCGCGCTGGCGGCCGTGCGGGCCGGTCTGGCGGGCGAGGAGCTCCCGGTGCCGTGGGCGCCACCCGCGTCCACCGCGATCCCCTCGGGGGACGACTTCGTCGGCACGTACGCGGGCGAGGACGGCCGAACGCTCGAGGTCCGAACGGACGAGGACGGCGTGTCGATCTCGATCGGGCCGGTGTCGGCCCGTCTGGAGCGGGATCCCCTCCTTGACGATCCCGGTGAGTTCTTCCTGGTCGCGCATCCGGCGTTCGAGCGGTTCCCGCTGGAGTTCCGCCGTGACGGAGCGGGCCGGGTCGTCGAGGCCTTCCACGCCGGCACCTGGTTCCGCGGTGAGCGATACGAGGGCCCGGAGCCGGATGAGCCCCCCGCGGGGTGGGACCGGCACGTGGGGATCTACCGCAACGACGATCCCTGGAGCGCGGTGCTCCGGATCGTCCTCCGGAAGGGCCGACTGGCCATCTTCTGGCCCACCGACGCGAGCGACGAGGAGGGGGGCGAACTCACGCCGCTCGACGACGGATCGTTCGCGGTCGGCGATCCCGCGCTCCCGCGCCGGGTCCGGTTCGAGGGGGACGTCCGCGGGAAGACGGCCGTGGTCGTGTGCAACGGCGGACGGTGGTTCCGTTCGTTCGAGGAGTGACCGGGCCGGGTCCTCAGGCGGCGATGCGGCGGAACGCCACACACGCGTTCTGCCCGCCGAACCCGAACGAGTTCGACAGGGCCAGGGTGACGTCCAGCTCGCGCGCCTCGTTCGGGACGTAGTCGAGGTCGCAGTCGGGATCCGGCGTCTCGTAGTGGATCGTGGGTGGGACGACGCCGCGCTGGATCGCGAGCGCGCAGACCGCGCCCTCGACCGCCCCCGCGGCACCGAGCATGTGGCCGGTCATCGACTTCGTCGATGAGATCGCCACCTCGTGGGCGATCTCGTCGCCGAGCACCGCCTTGATCGCGACGGTCTCGCTCGCGTCGTTCAGCGGGGTGGAGGTCCCGTGTGCGTTCACGTACTGGACCGACGCCGGCTCCTCGCCGGCGTCGGCGAGCGCCCATCGCATCGCGAGCGCCGCGCCGGAGCCCTTCGGATCCGGCGCGGTGATGTGGTGCGCGTCGTCGGACATGCCGTAGCCCGCGACCTCGCAGTAGATACGGGCGCCGCGTGCCCGCGCGTGTTCCTCGGACTCGAGGATCAATGACGCCGCTCCCTCCGACAGCACGAAGCCGTTGCGGTTCGCGTCGAACGGACGGGACGCGCTCTCGGGATCGGGGTTCTTCGTGAGCGCCGTCATCTGGGCGAATGCGGCCACGGTGAGCGGCAGGGTCGCCGCCTCGGATCCACCGGTGATGCACACGTCCAGGTAGCCGTCGCGGATCAACCGCATGCCTTCGCCGATCGCGTGGTTGGAGGAGGCACAGGCGGAGACCGTGCAGTAGTTCGGCCCGGTGAGGCCGAACTTCATCGCGAGGTGGCCCGCCGCCGCGTTCGCCATCAGGGCCGGCACCATGAACGGCGACACGCGCCCCGGACCCTTCTCGAGCAGCACGCTGTGCTGGACCAGGAGCGTCTCGATCCCGCCGATCCCGGTCCCGAAGACGATGCCCCCGCGCTCGGAGGGCACGTCGGGCGTGCCCGCGTCCTCCCAGGCGAGCTTCCCCGCGGCGATCGCGTAGTGCGAGAAGCGGTCGGTCCGCCGGATCTCCTTGGGGTCGAGCCAGCGCGACGGGTCGAAGTCGTGGACGTCGCCCGCGACCTTCACGGGGAGGTCGTCCGTGGCGAACCGCGCGATCTCCCGGACACCGTTGCGGCCGGACGTCAGCCCCGTCCAGAAGTCATCGACGCCCGTGCCCACCGGTGTGACCGGGCCGATGCCCGTGACGACGACCTTCCGGTCGCCGCGCGATCGGGTGGCCGGCGCGTCGGTCGTGAGCGTCATGAAGGGCCTACGACATCCCCAGCTTGCTCGCGACGAGGTCGACGGCCTGGCCCACCGTCTTCACGGACTCCATCTCGTCCTCGGGGATCTCGATGCTCCACTCCTCCTCGAGGGCGAGCACGGCCTCGACCAGGTCGAGGGAGTCGGCGTTCAGGTCCTCGGCGAACCGGGCGTCGGGAACGACCTGTTGCTCGTCGACGGCCAGCTGCTCGGCCAGCACCTTCTTCACCCTGGTCTCGATCTCCGCACGATCCATGCTTCCTCTCCTTCTCCTGTCTGTGGTTCTCCGTCGTCCGTTCCCTAGCTCTGGCTGTGTTCTCGTTCCGGGCGAGCCTATCCTCGGACCGGACCACCGACTACGCGGTGAGCCCCCCGTCGACCGGGATCGCCGTGCCGTTGACGTACGACGCTTCCTCCGACATCAGGAATCGCACGACGGCCGAGACCTCCTCGAGGGTTGCCGCGCGGCGCACCGGTGTCTGGTCGAGGTAGAACGCGCGAGCCTCGTCGGTGAGGTGCGCGGTCATCTCGGTCTGCAGCAGCCCGGGACAGAGCGCGTTGACCGTGATGCCCTTGCCTCCCACCTCCCGGGCGAGGGACTTCGTGAGCCCGAGGAGGCCGGCCTTCGTCGCCGCGTACACGGTCTGTCCTGCGTTGCCGTGGATCGCCACCGCGCTCGACATGTTCACGATCCGCCCCCACTTCTCACGCAGCATGCTCCGGAGGGCGGCCCTGGAGCACAGGAACGATCCGCGGAGGTTCGTGGTCATCGTCCGTTCGTACTCCTCCATCGAGTACTTCAGGAGGAGCCCGTCGCGCGAGTACCCCGAGTTGTTCACGAGGCCGGTGACCGGGCCGGCCTCCTCGTTGACCCGCCGGAACGCTTCCTGGACGCTCGACTCATCCGTCACGTCGAGGTAGACGGCCATGCCGGGTGTTCCGGCCGATTCCAGGGCGTCGAGTGTCTCCTTGGCGTCGGCCTCCCGGGTCCGATAGCCGACGGCGACCGTCCATCCGGCCGCGGCGAGGGCTTCGGAGCACGCGCGCCCGATCCCGCGGGAGGCGCCCGAGATCACGGCGACCTTGGAGGTCACTCGGGCCCCTGCATCGTCCACCGGACCAGGGTGGCGCCCCAGGTGAGACCGGCGCCGAACGAGGTGAACAGGACGAGGTCGCCCTCCTTGATGCGGCCCGCGTTCCACGCGCGCGCGAGCGCGATCGGGATCGAGGCGGCGCTGGTGTTGCCGACCTCGGCCACATCGAGGATCGATCGCTCCGCGGGGACGCCCAGTCGCTCCGCGACCGCCACCATGATCCGCGCGTTCGCCTGGTGGGGGATGAGGACGTCCACGTCCGCGGGCGTGTGCTCGGACTTCTCGAGGAGCTCCCGGCACGCGGCGGCCATCTCGGTCACCGCGCGCTTGAACACCTCTCGCCCCTTCGGCATCCGGATCGAGTGATCGCGGGCGTCGACGGTGGCGTGGGACGCGGGCACGCGCGTGCCGCCGGCGGGCATCTGGAGGATGTCGGCCGCCGTCCCGTCGGCCCCGAGGACGGTTCCCTCGATCCCCGGTCGGTCGGAGGCCTGCACGATCACGGCGCCCGCTCCGTCGCCGAAGAGGATCGACGTCGTGCGGTCCGTGAAGTCGAGGATCCGGCTGAAGATCTCGGCTCCGGCCAGGAGGACCGTGTCGGCCATCCCGGCCTGCACGAACGCGGTGGCGCTCGCGAGGCCGTAGCTGAAGCCGGCGCATGCCGCGTTCACATCGAAGGCCGGCACGCGGACGCCCAGCTTCTCCTGGGCCCAGACGGCGGTCGCGGGGAACGGCGTGTCGCCCGTAACGCTCGCGACGACGATCATGTCGAGCTGATCCGGTGAGATCGCCGCGGTGGTCATCGCGGCTTGCGCCGCTTCGACGACGAGGTCCGACGTGTCGACGCCCTCCTCGACGAAGTGGCGGGCCTCGATCCCGGTCCGCTCCCGGATCCACTGGTCGTTGGTGTCGATCTTGTCCTCGAACCACGTGTTGGGAACGAGGCGCGGAGGGAGCGTGGACCCGACGCCGGTGATGGTGGCGCTCCTGGTCACGGGGCGAGTGTAGTCGGTCGGCGGCCCACAGTCGGTTCGCCTAGGGCGCGTCCGACGGGGCCGCTCGCGCCTCCTCCGGTGAGCCGACCGCGCGGGCCGCCGCGTCCGGCACGATCCGTTTCATCAGCTTGGTGAGCACGTCGCCGGGCCCTGCTTCGAGGAAGGCGCCGGCCCCCGCGCCGCCGAGGGCCCGGATCGAGGACTCCCATCGCACCGGCGACACCACGTGTCGCTTCAGGAGGGAACGGAGCTCGTCCGGGTCGGACACCAACGCGCCCGCGACGTTCTCCGCGACCGGGCACCGCGGCGGGGAGAATCCGGTCGCGTCGATGCGCTCGTCGATCGCTGCCCGCGCCGGCTCCATCAGCGGCGAATGGAACGCACCGGCCACCGGGAGTCGCACCGCGCGGATCCTCCGCCCCTTGGCGATCGTCTCGGCTCGCTCGATCGCCGCGACCGAGCCGGAGATCACCACCTGTACCGGGGAGTTCTCGTTCGCCACCACGAGCTCGTCGGCGCCGCGGACCTCGTCGCAGAGCGACGCGGCCTCCTCGGCGCCGACGCCGAGCAGCGCCGTCATCGCACCGGGCCGCTCCTCGCCGGCGCGTTGCATCGCGGCGCCCCGGATCACCACCAGATCGAGCGCGTCGGCCAGGGGGAGGACGTCGGCGGCGACGAGCGCTGCGAACTGGCCGAGGGAGTGACCGGCCACCCCGACGGGGTCGACGCCCTCGGCGTCGAGGACCCGGAAGGCCGCCACGTCGCAGGCGAGCAGCGCGGGCTGCACGAACTCCGTCGTGGCGAGAGCGTCGGCGTCGTGGCAGCCGGCCACGACGTCGCGACCCATCGCGTCGGACGCCTCCTCGAGGATCGAGCTGCTGGCCGGATGGTCCGCCCACGGATCGGCCATCCCCGGGTATTGGGAGCCCTGCCCGGGGAAGAGGACCGCGACGGACGGTAGGTGCGTCACGGCCGGCGAGCCTATCCTTCCGAGCCTTGGCCGTCGCGCCGTCGGCCGTCCGCGTCTGCGGTTTGCGCCGTTCATGGCCTCGGGCGTACGCTCCTGCGGCGACCGATCGACCCGTGCGAACGGCCTGCCGCGGCCCCACCCCCGCCGCGCGGCCGAGCGCGGGTCCGCGAACGGAAGGGGGAGCGATGGCATCGACCGTCGAGGAGCTGCGTGGCCGAACCACGGGCCAGGTGATCACCCGGGACGACCCCGGCTACGACGAGGCACGCGCCGTCTACAACGCGATGATCGACAAGCGCCCGTCCGTGGTGGTCCGGGCATCCGAGACCGCCGACGTGGTCGCCGCCGTCAACCATGCACGAGACAACGGGCTCCCCATCGCGGTCCGCGGAGGCGGCCACAGCGTGCCGGGCTTCGGGACCGTCGACGACGGCATCGTGATCGACCTCGGGCTGATGCGCGAGGTCACCGTCGACCCGACGGCGAAGACGGCGCGCGCCCAGGGAGGGGCGACGTGGAACGTCTTCAACGAGGCGACGCACGCCCACGGACTGGCAACCACCGGGGGCTTCGTGTCGACCACGGGCATCGGCGGTCTCACGCTCGGAGGCGGCATCGGGTACCTGGCCCGGGGTGCCGGACTCTCGTGCGACAACCTCGTCGGAGCGGAAGTCGTGACCGCCGAGGGTGAGATCGTGACGGCGACCGAGGACGACAACGGCGATCTGTTCTGGGCCCTTCGTGGAGGGGGCGGGAACTTCGGCGTCGTGACGGAGCTCCGATATCGCCTGCATCCCGTCAGCGATGTGTACGGCGGCCCGATGTTCTTCGAGCTCTCCGACGGCCCTGCGCTCCTCCGCTTCTTCCGGGACTTCATGACCGATGCTCCCGAAGAGCTCGGGATGTTCCCCGCGTTCCAGATCGCACCGCCACTCCCGTTCATCCCGGAGGACCGGCACGGGGACACGTTCATGGCGATGGTGGCCTGCTGGTCCGGCCCACCGGAGGACGGGGAGAAGGTCCTCCAGGCCGTGCACGACGTGGCACCGGTCGTGGCGGAGCACGTGGGCACCGCTCCCTACCCCGCCCTCAACAGTGCCTTCGACGCGCTGTACCCGGCGGGCTTGCAGCACTACTGGAAGACGAGCTTCGCGACGGAGCTCACGGACGCGGCCATCGACGTCCACATGGAATACGGGCCGAGGGTCCCCGCGGTGAACTCGACGATGCACATCTATGCGCTCAACGGCGCGGTCCAGCGAGTGGCTCCCGATGCGACAGCGTTCGCCTATCGGGACTCCACGTTCGCCACGAACATCGCCGGGATGTGGCCGGACCCCGCAGACAACGAGGCGAACACCGCGTGGGTGCGCGACTACTTCGACGCCCTCGCCCCGCACTCGGAGGCGGGTGGGTACGTCAATTTCATGTCCGGCGACGATCGCGATCGGATCAAGGCGAGCTATCGAGGGAACTACGAACGCCTCGTGGAGATCAAGCGGGCGTACGATCCCGGCAACCTCTTCCGGGTGAACCAGAACATCGAACCGTGACCGCGGACTCCTGACCGGAGCTCCGGGGGGAGGAGGCGGGATGCGATCCGGTGAGGATCCGGCCGGCGAGGTGCCGCTCCGACTCGTCTCGAACCAGGGAGCTGCGCACAACCTCCCCACCCGTCTGACGACCTTCGTCGGGCGCGGACGAGAGATGTCCGAGATCGGGCGGCTGCTCGACTCGAGTCGCCTCCTTTCCCTGGTGGGCGCTGGCGGAGGCGGGAAGACGCGTTTGTCCGTCGAGTTCGCGGCGTCGGTGATCGGCGACTACCCGGATGGGGTCTGGCTCGTCGAGTTGGCATCGCTCTCCGAGGGCTCGCTCGTCCTGCCCGCCATCGCGGGCGTCTTCGAGCTCCGGGAGCAACCCGGCGTCACCCTGCTCGACTCGTTGGTGGCCCACCTCTCGGATCGCCGGCTGCTCGTGCTGATGGACAACTGCGAGCATCTCCTCGGAGCCTGTGCCGAAGCCGCACAGGGGATCCTCGCCTCCTGTCCGGACGTCAAGATCCTCGCGACGAGCCGGGAGCCGCTCCGCGTTCCGGGTGAGGTCGTGCTCCGGGTGCCGCCGCTCCTGGTTCCCGATCCCGCCGGCCCCGTCGACCCGGGGTTGATCAGCTCGTTCGACTCCGTCCAGTTGTTCACGGAGCGTGCCGGTGACGCCGCTCCGGGGTTCGAGCTGACCCCGGAGAACGCCGAGCACGTCGCGCATCTGTGCGCGCACCTCGATGGACTGCCGTTGGCGATCGAGCTCGCCGCTTCGCGGGTTGGCCTGTTCTCCGTCTCCACGATCGTGGAACGGTTGGCCGACCGATTCGGGCTCCTGGTGGGAGGGAGCCGCACCGCTCTGTCGAGGCAACAGACGCTCCACGCGACCTTGGAGTGGAGCTACGACCTCCTCGACGAGGAGGAGCGCGCTCTCCTCCGCGCCCTGTCGGTGTTCGTGGGTGGCATCGCCCTCGACGCCGCCGAAGGGATCTGCGCCGCGAAGGATGACGCCCAGGTGCTGGCGCTGCTCGGCAACCTCGTCGACAAGTCGCTCGTGCTGATGGACCTGTCGCAGGCCGGGTCGCGGTATCGCCTCCTCGAGACGGTCCGCGAGTTCGGGCTCGGGCGGCTCATGGAGTCGGAAGAGCGCGAGGACGTGGAACGGCGGCACGCCGAGTGGTTCCGAGAACTCGGCATCCAGGGCGTTCCCGCCCTCGCCAGGCCGGACCGTAGCGCCTGGCTGGCGCGGCTCGAGCAGGAGCACGACAACGTCAGGACCGCCCTGGAACGAAGCCTCGAGGTCGACCCGGAGCTCGCCCTCCGGATCGGCGGGGTGATGTGGCAGTTCTGGTTGTGGCGCGCGTACCTGACGGAGGGTCGTCGATGGCTCGACCTCGCGCTCACGGGCGCTCCCGGCCGAACCGACCTCCAGGCCGAGGGGCTCCTCGGGGCGGGGGTCCTGTCGATGCGTTCGGGTGCCGTCCGAGAAGGGATCGGCTTGGCGGAGCGTGCGCTCGAGATCTACCGGGAGCTCGGGGATCTCCGCCGATCCTGTTGGGTGTTGCAGGCGATCGGGGTCCCTCTGTTCGGGCGAGACGATCTCCAGGGGGCGGAGGTGATATTCCGAAACAGCCTCGACCTCGCGACACAGGCCGGATACGAGCCGGGACGTGCGGCGGCGATGCAGAGTCTGGGCGTGATCCGCTGGCATCGGGGCGATCGCGGCGAAGCGGAAGAACTCCTCACCGAGAGTCTCCGCTCGTTCCGGACGCTCGGGGAGTCTTCCGAGCTGGCCCCGCCGATGCTCGATGTCGGGGAGTTCCTGGTGCCCGAGCCGGAGACGGCCGGCCTCCGGATCGTGTTCCAGGAGACGTTCTCGTCCTTCCTGGACGTCCCGTGCTCGACCGCGGTGGGGTACGTGCTGGCCAACCTGGGGATGATCGCGCGCGCCGGCGGGGATCATCGCAGAGCCAGGAGCTACCTGGAGGAAGCGCTGGCGGTGTTCGAGGCCCTCGGCGACGAGCGAGCGATCGGGCACGCGCTTGGACGCCTCGGGAACCTCGCGACGGCGGAAGGCGATCACGAACGGGCCCGAGGACTCCTCGAGCGCAGTATCGAGATCCGCAGGCGCATCAAAGACTGGCGTGGGATGACGCTTGCCGAGTCCAACCTCGGCAACCTCGCCACGGCCGAGGGCGACCTCGAGAAGGCGGCCGCGTTGCTGGAACGGACCGCCGACACGTTCCGTCGCCATGTGGATCGGTGGGGCTACGCCGCCACCCTCGGGAACCTCGCGAGCGTGGCCTTGGCTCGTGGCGATCGGGCCGATGCTCGGCGGTGGATCGAGAAGAGCCTGATCACGATCGAGGAGATCGGCATCTCCCGATGGAAGGGCTGGGCGTACGTGCAGCTCGGTGGGCTCGCTCGGCTGGAGGGTGACGACGCGCGAGCGGAGGCTCACGTCCGGGAAGCGTTGGCGGTCTTTCGCCGGATCGAGGACGCTCGGGGCATCGAGCACGCGGAGGCATTCCTCTCCCGGTCGACACAGCGGGGGTTGGCGACGGTCCTGTTCGGAGACATCGTGGGATCGACGGAGACGGCGGCAGGTCTCGGAGATCGAGGGTGGAAGGACGTGTTGCAGGACTTCCTCGGGATGGTCCGCGACAAACTCGGGGATTTCGGTGGGAGAGAGGTGGATACCGCCGGCGACGGGTTCCTGGCGGTCTTCGAGAGCCCCGGCCAGGCGATCGCGTGCGCCGGCGCGGTCCGAAGAGCGGCACGTCAGCTCGGGCTCGAGATGCGCGCAGGCGTCCACACCGGCGAGATCGAGCGCGTGGGCGATGCCGTGCGTGGGATCGCCGTCCACATCGGCGCTCGGGTCTCTGCGCAGGCGGGGCCCGGTGAGATCTTCGTCACCAGAACCGTCCGCGATGTCCTGCTCGGTTCCGGGGTGGCGCTCGAGGAGCGTGGCGCCCATGTCCTGAAGGGCGTACCGGGCGAGTGGGAGCTCTTCA
>JBOGVC010000067.1:0-6573 GCA_050695275.1 Actinomycetota bacterium
CCCTCGGCCGTGGGGCGCCCCCAGACGGTCTACACGGCTGTGGCCTCGGGCGACCGGGAGGGGCGTGACTACCGCTTGCTCGCGGACATCCTCGCGACGCTCACGACCGGGTCGCGCGCTCGGGCGGGTGCCCACACCCTCGCTCGAGAGTGGGGGGACTACTTGGTCACCCGGCACGCACTGCCTCCCGGGGCGCGCCGTCCGGGGCCGAACCTGGCGGGACTCAGAGAGGCACTGGCCGAAGCGGGATTCGATCCGCGCTTCCGGCGCAAGGGAACCCGGACCGTCGAGATCGCGCTGCGCGGCTGCCCGTTCCGCGACCTGCTCGAAGAGCACAGGGAGCTCGTGTGCTCGGTGCACAGAGGTCTGCTGGAGGGGATGTTGGAGGGATCTCGCCCACGCCTCCGTCTGCAGGCGTTCGAACCGCTCGCCGACCGCAGCTCGGTCTGCCGGGTGGTCGCCGGCACCTGAGCACGGCCACTCCTTCGATCTCGCTGAAGTTGGTCGTCCGACGGGCCGATGGGAGAGGAAGGAACCGAGCGCGGATGGGTACGCGTCCGCGGCCATCGCTCGAGACGAGGTGTGGCGCAGTGGAGAACAGTGATTCCACCGTTGCGGAGTTCGACGGCTGGCTCAAGGAGCTGATGGTCGGGCAGGGCTCAGACCTGCACGTGAAGGTCGGCTCGCCGCCGATGATCAGACTGCCCGGTGGGCTGGAGCGGATGTCGCGCGACCCGATCACGCCCGTGGAGACCGCCGCGATCGCCGAGAGCATCATCCCGGCCGACCGGAAGCAGGCCTTCGACACGACCGGCGAGATCGACTTCGCGTATTCCCTGCGAGACGTCGGCCGGTTCCGCGCCAACGTGTTCAAGCAGCGGGGCTCGATCTCGATGGTCCTCCGTCGTCTCCGGTTCGGCGGACCCACCTTCGAGGAGATGGGGTTGCCGGACACGGTCCGCCGTCTCGCCGATGAGCACCGAGGATTGATCCTCGTCACCGGCCCGACCGGATCCGGCAAGACCACGACCCTCGCGTCGATGATCGGCTACATCAACGAGACCAAGCCGGTACACATCGTCACGATCGAGGATCCGATCGAGGTGCTCCACCGCGACGCCGTGGCCTCGATCAACCAGCGTGAGATCGGCAACGACACGCAGGACTTCCTCTCGGCGTTGCGCGCGGCGCTTCGGCAGGATCCCGACGTCATCCTGATCGGCGAGATGCGGGACACCGAGACCGTGCGGGCCGCGATCCAGGCGGCCGAGACGGGGCACCTCGTCCTGTCCACGCTCCACACGGTCGACGCCACGGAGACCGTCAACCGCGTGATCGACTTCTTCCCGCCATACCAACAGAAGCAGGTGCGACTGGCACTCGCCGGCACGCTCCGCGGCATCATCTGCCAGCGCCTCGTGGCCACGGTCGACGGCGGCCGGACCCCGACCCTCGAGATCCTCGTGAACAACGGCCGGATCGCCGAGCGGATCGTCGACCCGGAGCGCACGAGCGAGATCCAGGAGGTCGTCGCCGACGGCGCCTTCTACGGGATGATGACGTTCGACCAGTCGCTGCTCGTGCTCCTCCAGCAGGGGAAGATCAGTACGGAGGCGGCGTTCGAAGCCGTGTCGAGCCGCCACGACTTCGAGTTGGCGATGCAGCAGGCGGGGTTGAGCCTGCCCGTCTGAGCCTTCCGGTGTGTCAGGTCGGGAGCGCGTCGTTGGTCGGCTGCACGATCCACAGGCCACTGGTCATGTCGCTCGCGTACACGAGGCCGCTCGTCGGGTCGACGGCGACGCCCCAGATCAAGGGCAGGCCGCTCGGGAACACGCCGGTCTGCGACGCACCCACGTTCGGCACGAACCGACCGACCATCGTGGGCTTCGCGTGGTTCGGTGCACCGAGCGGAGCGAGGTCCAGCGCGACCACGCCGGCGGTGTACCACGACACGTACGCGCGGTCCTCTCGCGTCTCCGTGTTGTGGATCGACCAGGTCCCGCCGCCGGTCTTCAGGGAATGGACGCGGGCGAGCGAGTCGAACCGGGCCACCTGGACTCCGGTCGCTGCGTCGAACACCCGCAGGTACCCCCAGGAGGGGCGTGTGCCCACCAGGCTCGCCCGGCCGGCGGAGAGGATCCGATCCGCCACGGCATGTCTGGTGAAGACGATCGGGATGGGGAGCCGCTCCGAGGGGCCCCACGATTGGGGGCTCATGTTCTTGGCGACCACGTCGTGCAGCACTGCAGCCGCCCCCAGGTCCCACGCGATCGATGCCTGCGAGGCCATGGTGCACTGAGGGTCCGGATGGGGCTCCGGATCGAAGAACGTCATATACGTCTTGACCACCACGATCTTCCCGCGGACCCGCAAAAGCCGTGGGTAGTCCCCGGAGCTGCAGCCCTCGTTCCTGGGGCGATACACGGCGCCGCCGACCAGACGATCGCGCATCTTCCAGAGGGGTTTCCCGTAGGGAGCCTCGACGCCGACGCCGAAGGACGGTCCTGAGCCGATCACGACCTTCGCCGGAGACCGGGGATCGAAGTCCTCATCGTTCTGGAGGATCAGGTCGGTGCCGGCAGCTTCGTAACCCGTCATCGAGTGCCCGTCGCCATCGTCGAACTTCGCGTATCGGGTCCTCTCCAGGATCGTGGGGTTCGTCGGATCGCTGATATCCAGCGTCACGATCCCCAGGTCCCAGTACGAGACGAACGCCTTCATCCCATCCGCGCTCGCGCGGACGCTGTGACCGAATCTCGACCCGAAGCTGCCGCGGCCGTCGTATCGGCCGTCCGACAGTCCTTCGAGCCTGGCCCCCCATTCACCCACGCGAACAGGGTGGCTCGGATCGGTCGCGTCCACGATCACGACATCGCCTCGCCCCGCGCCGGTCCACTCACGGAACGGCGAGGCGAGCAACGCGTAGACACTGCCTCCCCGCTGGAAGAGATCCAACTCGTGTACCCCGCCGTCCCCTCTGCGGACGCCGAGCTCGGACAGTTGGCTGGGGTTGCTCGGGTCGGTGACGTCCCAGAACTCCACGCCGAACTGCTGAGTGTCGAGCGCGCTCGCTGATCCGCATCGCTGGATCCCGACGGCCAGCAGGTCGCCCGTGAACGATGTCGTCGAGACGCTCCGTACCACTACGTCCTCGGCGCTCGTCCCGTTCCTGTTCCCCACGCGCCCGAGCGAGACGGGATCGGAAGGAGTGGACACATCCACCACCTTCACGCCGTCGCCGGTGCACGGGGTCCGCCAGGTCCCCACGTAGGCCGTGTCCTCGTGAAGCCAGACGTCGCCGTTCGTGTCGACCTTCCCGAAGCTTTCGTGGCCGACGACCGTGAAATCGTTCAGGACGGCCGGGAAGGGCTTGCGCAGCTCCGCGGGCGCTCGGAGCTCACCCTTCTCGGCGTGTGCGCCCGGGCCTTCCGGGTGTCCGAGGGCGGTGCCGGGGAACGATGCGATCAGGAGGAAGACCAGCGCGACGACAGGAGGTCTCCCCGTCCGCATCTGTTCCCTCCCGTCGTCGGTTGCCGCATCCAACAACGGGGCGGAAGGACGGTCAAGGTCGCATCACGAACGGGAGCGAGCGGCGCCCCGCAACGCCAACGCCACCGCGGCACCCAGTCCGGCACCCACAACTCCGATCGCGACGAGACCGATCGGTGGGACACCGCCCGAGACTCTGTCGACCCGCGTGACAGCCGCCGGGGCAGGGGCGATCGGCTCGACCGAGATCGTCTCGCCGGTGCCGGCTCCCTTCCCGTCACCGACGACGATCGCTCCGCTCATGCCCATGTGGTACGAGCAGGAGAAGGGATAGACGCCTGCCTCGTCGAAGGAAACGGTGTAGGTGTCTCCCGGGTACATGTCCTCGAAGTGGCCCCACTGACTCCCACCGACGTTGTGGGTGATGCCGTCGTCACTGTTGACGAACGTGACGGGGGCTCCGGGATCCACGGTGGTCACGGTCGCCTCGAAGCAGGCGTCCGTCATCCGCACCGTGGCTTCCTTCTGGCCGCTGGCGTCGGTCGTGGTCGCCCCGGTATGGCAGCCCCCACCCGCCGTCGCCGCGCCCGGTATCCCCACGACCAACGAAACCGCGACGATCGTTCCGAGGAGCATCCCTCGCTTCATGCCGATCCCTCCTGCCGTCCGATACCCCTGCTACACCGGAAGGGATCACGGCGTTCCCGTGGACGCGGCGATCCGGATCACCTCGGCCTTCGGCAGCGAGGTCTCCAGGCGCATCGTGTGCGGACCGTCCCGCCACAGGAGCACGTTGCCCTCGACGCGCACATAGGCGACACCCTCGCTCGTGAGCAGCTCGAGGAGGTGCGTGCCGGTCGTCCAGTAGTAGTCGACCCCGTCGACCGTCTCGAACTCCAGGACGCCTGTGTTCTCGTACAGCTCCTTCGAGGCCAGGTTGGCGTCGCCCTCGAACACCATCAGGATGGCCCCGGATCCGGTGTCAGAGATCTCCGGAAGCCCCAGTCGGGCCGGCCACGCCAGCGTGACCCGCGCGACCTCTCCTCTCTCCGTGAAGACCTCATCCGCCCAGACGCGGGTGGGCCGACCCAGGTCGGCGGGGAACGCGACCTCCCGCCCGAGCAAGACGCCGGCTTCTTCGAGGGTCACCGGCTCGCCGGTCGGAGCGATCGAGGGCGTCGGCAGGATCCCCGGATGACTCGGCGTGACCTCCACGACGACCGCGCCGAGATCGATGGCGATCTTCGCGGCGATCGCTGTCCCGGCGAGCAGGAGCGCGGTCGCCGCCGCGATGAGCAGGGTCCGCTTGGGGCGGGACACGGGGAGACGCACGACGCTCGGCGGCCGGCCCGCTGACGCACGAGCCATGACCGAGGAGGAGAGCGCCGGGGTCGGTGGCCACTCGATGTCCAGAGAGGACAGAGCCACGGCGAGATCGTCGTCGCTCATCGAACGGAGCCGTTCGCTCATGCCGGCTCCTCCAACACCGCGCGCAGGCGCGCCATCGCCCGGGAGAGCCGGGACTTGGCGGTCCCCTGGCGCACACCGAGCACGTCGGCCGTCTCGCTCTCCGACAGGCCGAGGAGGAACCGGTAGCCGATCACTTCCCGGTCCGGCGGAGGGAGGGCGTTCAGCGCAGCGACGAGCGTCTCCCGGTCGGCGACGGCCAGCGCCGCGGTCTCCGGGGACGGGGCCGCGTCCCCGTCGGAGACCGCGGCCGCGCGCAGGGCGAGGCCCTGGCGACGGCGCGTGGATCGCGCGCGGTTCCGCGCCTCGTTGGCGACGATCTTCAGCAGCCACGGCCGGAACGGGGAGTCCGGCCGGAACCGGGGGAGCGCGTAATAGGCCTTCACGAACGCCTCCTGGGCTGCGTCCTCCGCCTCACCGCGATCGCGCGTGACGAGCCAGGCGACACGGAAGGCGATCTGCCCGTACCGCTTCACCAGGTCTTCGTACGCAGCGTCGTCGCCCTCGCGGGCTCGCCGTGCGAGCTCGACGTCCTCCAGTGGTCGGCCCTCCACGGGAGCCTTTCCCTTCACGTCTGCCTACACCGGTGAAGGGCGACCGGTTCCCGACCCGCCTACTCGGCCGCGGCCCTCCCGTTGCCCTTCGCCTGATCGGCGACCGCGACGAGACCGGCGACGAGGCCCGACAGCTCCATGGGCACGACGATCTTGGAGGACGGCGAGCCACCGATCTGCTTGAGCGCGTCGAGGTACTGCAGGCTCATCGTCTTCTGGTCCGCGGTGATCGCCTGGTCGTTGATCGTCTTCAGGGCCAGCGCGAAGCCCTCCGCGCGGAGGATCGCCGCCTGTCGCTCGCCTTCGGCGGTGAGGATCGCCGACGCCTTGCTCCCCTCGGCGTTCAGGATCGCCGACGCCTTGTTGCCTTCCGCCACCGTGATCGCGGCCGACTTGGTGCCGTCGGCCTCCAGGACGATCGCGCGCCGGGATCGCTCGGCGGACATCTGCCGCGTCATCGCCTCTTGCACGCCGGGAGGCGGGATGATCTCGCGGATCTCGACGTTCGTGACCTTCACGCCCCAGCGCTCGGTGACCTCGTCGAGCTTCGCGCGCAGGATCTGGTTGATCTCGTCGCGCTTGGCCAGCACGTCGTCGAGCGGGATGTCACCGATCACGGCACGAAGGGTGGTGGACGCGAGCGCCTGGGCGGCCCCCGCGAAGTTGCCTACCTGGACGACGCTCATCGATGGGTCGACGACCTTGTAGAACGTGATGAAGTCCACGGCGATCGGGGCGTTGTCCTTCGTGATCGAGTCCTGCCTCGGGATCTCCAGGAAGAACTCACGGAGATCGACCTTCACCCCTTTGTCCACGATCGGGATCAGCAGGATCAGGCCCGGCCCTTTGACACCCAGCAGGCGGCCCAGACGGAACACCACCAGTCGTTGGAACTCCGGCACGATCCGGATCGCGTTCGCCAGGAACAGGATCACCAAGACGATCGCGACGGCCAGGCCGATGAAGACGGGATCCGTGAAATCCATCAGGTGTTGCCTCCTTGGCCCGGCAGGACGCCGCCGGTGGGCGCGTGCTCCGATCCAGCCGGCTCGACGGTGAGCAC
>JBOGVC010000068.1:0-10496 GCA_050695275.1 Actinomycetota bacterium
GCAGGACCCACGCCGGCAGTCCTGTCTGCCGCACGCCGAAGAACACGATGTCCCCGCCGGTACGATCGATCTGCGCCGGAAAGACGCTGACGAGGCCGAGGAAGAGCGCGATCACCACCGGGGACCACGCGAACAGGTCAGGGCCTTTGTGCGCCCGAAGGAATCCGATCCCGATGCCGAGGAAGCTGCCCAGCAAGACGAAATTGGCGAAGTACGACAGGTGCACGATCCAGGCGCCCGACCACCGGATCGCGACAAGCTCAACGAAGAGCATCAGGAAGCTCGCCGCCACCAGCTCGAGGCGTTGTCGGCGCATCGGCGAAGGCTAGCGGGCCGGAACTGACGCCGCCAGCTTCCCCTCGGATCCGCATGGATCTCGAGACACCGAGCCAGTGAGCGGGTTACCGCTGAGCGGTGGCTAGACTCGCGATCTTCGCGACCAGAAAGGACGACCCGTGCCCACCGCGACGATCCACACGAACAAAGGCTCCTTCACCGTGCGACTGATGCCCGATCATGCGCCGAAGACCGTCGAGAACTTCGTCGGCCTCGCGAGTGGCTCGAGGCAATGGAAGGACCCACGGGATGGACAGACGAAGTCAACCGCGCTCTACCCGGGCACGATCTTCCATCGTGTGATCCCAGGGTTCATGGTCCAGGGCGGCGACCCGACCGGAACGGGGATGGGCGGACCCGGTTACCAGTTCGAAGACGAGGTGCCCTCCGACGGGCCTTCGTTCGACCGGCCCGGGCTCCTGGCGATGGCGAATGCGGGACCAGGCACCAACGGCTCCCAGTTCTTCGTGACGGTGGCTGCGACGCCATGGCTGGACGGGAAGCACACGATCTTCGGCGAGGTCACCGAGGGCTACGGCGTGATCGAGGCGATCGCGGGCGCGCCGACCGGTTCTCAGGACCGGCCCGTCGACGAGGTTGTGATCGAACGGATCGACGTCGCCGACTAGCCCGGTGAGGGCGCCGGCGCGGCATCGACCCGATAGACGAGGTGGAGCCAGCGCTCCGCTCCGTGCAGCGTTTCCTTCCAGACGGACATCCCGATCCGCTCGGCCACGCCGCGTGACGGTACGTTCTCGGGGCGGATCAGTGAGATCACGTGATCCATCCCGAGCGACCCGAGACAGCGGTCACGCCACGCCACGGCCGCTTCGGTCGCGATCCCCTGACGGGCGCGGCGTGGCGTGACCGACCAGCCGATCTCGACCTCACCGGCGCCGTCGATCACCTGCGGGATCGGCCCGCAGTTGCCGAGGAACTCCCCCGACCGCCGATCCTCGATCACCCACAGGCTGTAGCCGTATCGCTCCTGCCGGTCGAGTGACCGCTCGATCCAGGCACGTGATTCCTCCCGACTGAACGGATGCGGGTAGAAGCGCATGTGGCGGGCGTCGGATTGGATCTCGTGCAGGGCGTCCAGGTCCGACAGGTCCGCCGAGAACGGCCGGAGCCGCAGCCGTTCCGTCTCGAAGGCGTCCTCCTCCACGACAGCGAGCGTACCGAGGCGTGACCTCGAGGCCACGGGTACGGTGGTCGGGTGCCGACGCCCGCCGAGACCCTCGACGTCGCAGGACGAGAGATCCGGGTCACGAACCCGCAGAAGGTGTACTTCCCCGACGCGCCGGACGGTCCGGTCACGAAGCTCGACCTCGTCCGGTACTGGATCGAGGTCGCGGACGCCGCCCTCGTCGGATGCCGCGACCGGCCGACGACCTTGCACCGGTTCCCGGACGGAGCCGGCGATGAGGGCTTCTATCAGAAGCGTCTCCCGAAGGGTGCGCCCTCGTGGGTGGAGACGGCGCTGATCCGGTTCCCGAGCGGACGGACCGCCGACATGCCGGTGATGGCGGACGCAGCGCACCTCGCGTGGGCCGCGACCCTCGGATGTCTGGAGATCAACCCGTGGCCGGTGCGCGCCGACGACGTCGATCATCCGGACGAGTTGCGCGTCGACCTCGACCCGGGACCCGAGATCCAGTTCGATCACGTGCGCGAGGTGGCCCTCGTCGCGAAGGAGGTCCTCGAGGAGCACGGACTGATCGGTTTCCCGAAGACGAGCGGCAAGAAGGGGATCCACGTCAACGCGCGCATCCGGCCCGACTGGTCCTTCACGGAGGTCCGGCGTGCTGCCCTCGCGATGGCCCGGGAGGTCGAGCGTCGCGTCCCCGACATCGCGACGACGAAGTGGTGGAAGGAGGAGCGCCACGGCGTGTTCATCGACTACAACCAGAACGCACGCGACCGAACCGTGGCCTCCGCGTACAGCGTCCGCCCGGTCGCGGACGCGCGCGTCTCGACGCCCCTCGGATGGGACGAGGTGCCCGGCGTGGAGCCCGAGGCCTTCACGATCCGCACGGTTCCTGCCCGACTGGAGCGTATCGGCGACCCGGGGGCGGGGATCGACGACCAGGCCGCGAGCCTCGAAGCGCTCCTCGAGCTCTCGGATCGGCAGGCGGCCGAGGGACAGGGCGAGGCGCCGTACCCACCCCACTTCCCGAAGGCGGAGGGTGAGCCCGTGCGGGCGCAGCCCTCGAGACGGCGCACGCGCGACGCGGCGGACCCGCAGGGATCCGTCCCTCCGCCGGCGCCGGGGAAGCGGAGCGGACCGACGGGCAGGCGCCGCACCACGATGCCGCTGATCGAGATCGCGCGCGCCGCGACGGAGGCAGAGGCGAAGGAAGGCCTGGAGCGCTGGAAAGCACGCCATCCCGAGGCGGCGTCCCACCTCGAGCCGGCCGATGTGCTGGTCGATCCGATGCGGGGGCGCAGCACCACGTGGACGAGGATCCGGGTGAACCTCCGCAACGTTCCCGAAGGGGATCGGCCTCCACAAGAGGCGCTCGAGGTCGACTACGACCCGTGGGAGGGCATCGAGTGGCCGGTCGACGAGCCACCCGGTCGCCGGCGTCAGCCCCGGGAGGGCGGGGACTACCCCAGCTGAGCCCACGTGCAGGTCACCGGATCGCGTCGGCGCCGGTGCGGGAACGGCGCGCCGGACCCCGGCCTTGGTCCCTCAGAGTGACGGCCGGGCGACGGCGATATCGTCTCCCGCATGCAGCTGCCCGTCATGCCGCCCGTCCTGCCGATGCTCGCCAAGTCCGTCGCTGAGGTTCCGACGGATCACCTCGCGTACGAGCCCAAGTGGGACGGATTTCGCTCGATCGTGTTCCGGGACGGCGACGAGGTCGAGATCGGCAGCCGGAACGCGCGGCCGATGACCCGCTACTTCCCTGAGGTCGTCGAGGCGATCAAGGCCAACCTGCCCGAACGCTGCGTCGTAGACGGCGAGCTCGTGGTGCCCGACTCCTCCGGCAAGCGGCTCGAGTTCGAGACACTCCAGCAGCGCATCCACCCAGCCGACAGCCGCGTCCGGCTCCTCGCGGAACAGACGCCGGCGCACCTCGTGGCGTTCGATCTGCTCGCGCTCGGCGACCACTCGCTGTTGGCAGAGCCGTTCGCCGACCGGCGAAGGGCGCTCGAGGATGCCTTGGCCGACGCTCGTTCGCCCGTGCACCTCACGCCGGCAACGACCGACCGGCGGATCGCCCTGCGATGGTTCGACGAGTTCGAGGGCGCGGGGCTCGACGGCGTCGTCGCCAAGCCGCTCGACCTGCCCTACCAGGCGGACAAGCGGGTGATGTTCAAGGTCAAGCACGTGCGCACCGCCGACTGCGTCGTCGCCGGCTACCGGGTGCACAAGACGGACCAGCGTGCGATCGGGTCGCTCCTGCTCGGTCTCTACGACGCGAACGGCGACCTCGCGAACATCGGCGTGGTCGGCGCCCTCCCGATGACGCAGCGTCGGCGGCTCTTCGAGGAGCTCCAGCCGCTCGTCACCACGTTCGAGGAGCATCCGTGGAACTGGGCGAAGGAGGAGCTCGGCACCCGCACGCCGCGACATTCCGAGTTCAGCCGCTGGAGCGCCGGGAAGGACCTGACGTTCGTCCCGCTTCGCCCCGAGCGCGTGATCGAGGTCCGCTACGACCACATGGAGGGTCCGCGGCTCCGGCACACGGCCCAGTTCGTGCGCTGGCGCCCCGATCGCGATCCACGCTCGTGCACCTACGAGCAGCTCGAGGAGCCGGTCACCTACGACCTGGCCGAGATCCTCGGAGCTCGTGGGAAGCCGAACCGGCGGTGAGCGGCCGCCGTCGCGACGAGATCTGTGCGGGTGGGGCTCGCTGCCGAAGGCGGCGAGCCCCATCCCCCCGAGCTAACTGCCCTCGACCGTGAGCAGGATCATCTGTCCGCCCTCGCGCTTGTACGTCACGCCGGGCGTCGTCGTGGTGTCCTCGGGACCCACGCGCACGTCGTGCGCCTGGACGTCCAGGAGCCAGGTGCCCGGTCCGAAGAACGCCGAGACGTCCACGATCCCGCTCGACTCCCAATCCTGGTCGTTGACGCGCGCGACGACCGACCACTCACCGCTCTCGAGGTCATAGCGGAGGATCCTCGACACCTGGCTGGTCGTGTCCTCCTGGACCATGATGCTCTCGGTGCTGGCTCCGAGGTTGTCGGGCGCCCGCATCGCGGGGCCTTCGGTCGTCGGGTCGAACGGGTTCGGCGAGAAGTTCCCGTCGAGGACGATCGAAAGGTCGAGAACCCTCCTCGGGTTGTCGTGCGCGAACTCGACGCGAACGACACGTCCTCGATTGAACGGTCCTGAGCCGGCGACGAGCTGACCCGTCGTCGCGCTCTCGACGACGCCGCCGCTGCCCGTGTCCGTGAGGTACATGACCGGGTTCTCACCCGGCCCGACGTTCGGGTCGTAGGCGGTGTCCTCGACCCGGATGAATTGGAACACGTTGTGCTCGTTGGACCAGCGCTCGAGCGCGGTCTGCGGCTCCTCGGCCGTCAGGCCCTTGGCGATCAGCTCCGGCACCCGGATGAACCGCCCCGCGAGGTGGTCGTTGATCCCGAAGTCGCTGTAGTCGTTCGCGTCGTTGAACGGGTCGGCCGCATCGACCTTCGCACCGTTCTTCGCCGTGACGCGGAACGCCCAGAGCGTCCCCTCGTCGTCCCAGATCTCCTGCTCGTCGTTCGCGAGGTACAGGTAGAGCTGCGACGCGGGTGCCGGAGGCGTGAACGTGTCGTCACCGGAGTAGATCGCGATCTGCGGCCAGTCGCCCGGGAGCACCATCTCGTTCTCGTGGTTGTGCCGCCCCATGCCCGGGACGTCGTCGTACTCGCCCGTGACCGGATCGAGCACCGCCACGAGGCCGGACTGACGTGTGTTGGCCGGCGCGTACGCCGGGTCGGGTCCGAACGGCGCCCCAGCCGGGACATCGATCGCCTCGGGCGCCTCCTCACCCGTGAAGAACAGGTAGTCGTCGAGTCCCTCGGCGGGGCCGGCCATCGTGGCCGAGCAGAACCGCTGGAAGCCGGCCGTCGGCAGGATGGCGACCGAGCCGTCGAGCGGCTCACCGTTCGACGCCAGGGTGAGGTGCGACACGGAGGCCATCTGGAAGTCCGCCGTGCCTCCGAACGGGATCCGCGTCTGCTCGTGGTTCACGAAGACCTCGATGTTGTCGCCTTCGCCGGGCATCGCGCCGATGCCGTCGGGGATCCCTTCGAAGAAGAAGTCATCGAGCGTGTCGCCGACACTGATCAGCGGCAGAGCTTCCGACGTGGCCGGATCGAGCAACGTGAGCATCAGCGGGACGTCGGTGAACGGTGGATCACCGGCCGATGCGGTCGGCGCCGCCAGAACGGCGATGAGGGCGGCGGCCGGGAGCACCACGGCGCGCCGGAAGGAGCGTGCTCGCATGGGCAACCTCCTGGGTGGGGACTCCATCCAAACCGGCGATCGGTGGAGGCGTCAAACGCGCTGGTCGCCGGTCATGCCAGATGTCGGCGACGACGGTCGGAACCGGGTACCGTCCCGACGCCATGGACGAGCGTCGGTTCCTCGAGATGGACGACGGGGTGAGGATCGCGATCACCCTGCACTTCCCGGCCACACCACCGCCGTGGCCGGTCGTCTTCGAGGCCCGGCCATATCGCAAGGACGACCTCTCGGATGCGACGGCGATCTACCGGAGGCTCTGCGACGAGGGCAACCTCGCCGTCTGCCGAGCCGATGTCCGCGGCACGGGCTCGTCCGAGGGCGACGCGGTCGATGAGTACACGGCGCGCGAGCTCCAGGACCACGTCGCCACGATCGCGTGGCTCGCCGAGCAGGACTGGTCGAACGGCAACGTGGGGATGTACGGCACCTCGTATTCGGGGTTCAACGCGCTCCAGGTCGCCGCGCTCCGCCCTCCCGCCTTGAAGGCGATCATCCCGATCTACGCGACCGACCGGCGCTACACCGACGACGTCCACTACGGGGGCGGGGTGCGGCGCGGCATCGACTTCCTCGACTACCCGGCGTACATGGTGGCGCTGATCGCCTTGCCTCCGGTCCCTTCGGTGTACGGGGACGGCTGGCGGGAGGAGTGGCACCGGCGGATCGAGGCGAACGATCCATGGGAGCTCACCTGGCTCGAGCACCAGAACGAGGACGATTTCTGGCGCCACGGCTCCGTCTTCTTCGACTACGACGCGATCGAGGCGGCGACTCTGGTGATCGCCGGCCACGCCGATGGCTACCGCAACATGGCGTTCCGCGCGTTCGAGCGCCTGCGAGGACCCAAGAAGGTCCTCTTCGGGCCGTGGAGCCATATGAGCCCCCGCCTCTCGATGCCGGGACCACGGATCGACCATGTCCCCGTGATGATCGACTGGTGGCACCGATGGCTGGGCGGAGACGCGGGTGTCGACACCGAGCCGCCGATCTCGATCTTCGTCCGACGTTGGACCGATCCCGCCCCGGACGTGGACACCTACGCCGGCGAGTGGCGGGCCGAGCCGACGTGGCCGCCCGCCCGGCTCGTGGATGATCGCCGGAAGCTCCAGTCGACGACGGCCGGTGCGACCGCCGCGAATGACGTGCTCGAGATCCGCGGCGACGTAGGGGTGACCGCTTCGATCTGGTGCGCGGCCACGCTTCCGTTCGGGCTCCCATGGGACCAGCGGCCCGACGAGGCCTTCTCGCTGGTGTACGACTGGCTCGTCGCGGAGGAGACCGAGGTGATGGGTCGCCCTCGCGTCGAGCTGACCGTCGCTTCCTCCGCCCCGGTGGCCTTCGTCTCGGCGAAGCTCTGCGACGTCGCGCCCGACGGGCGTTCGTCGCTGGTGACGCGCGGGATCGTGAACCTCACGCACCGCGACTCGGACGAGCGTCCCGAGCCCGTGCGGGTCGGCGAGCCGGTGACCGTGACGATCGAGCTGGACGCGACCGCCTACGTGTTCGAGCCGGGGCACACGATCCGGCTCGATCTCGCGAGCAGCGACTTCCCGTCGTCGTGGCCTCCGCCGTTCCCCGGCACGCTCGAGGTCGATCGCGTGGCCTCTACCCTCGTCCTGCCCGTGGTGGATGGCCCGCCGCTCCTGCCGCCCCCCGTCTTCGAGCCCGGCGCCCCGGAGCCGACCTCCCCGGAGCAGGTCCGGTGGGAGATCCGGGAAGACGTGCTGGCCCGGGAACGGAGCGTGGTGATCGATCACGGCGGCGTCCGGGGCCGGAGCGGCCTCGCCGACGGGTCGGACCACTATTGGGGGGAGATCACGGCCGGCACGCACGTCCCCGGGAACAGCCGGGCGACCGCCGGCGCGTCGTTGGTCCTGGCCTGGGACGAGGCGTCGGTCCGGACCGAGTCGCGAGCGACCCTTCGCTCCGATGCCGAGTCGTGGCACCTCGCGATCGAGCTCGAGGTCTACGACGGCGACGAGCTGATCGCCGAGCGACGGTGGGAGCGCACGACGCCGCGGGATCTCCAGTAGGGAGAGCTCAGCTCGCGCGAGCCCGCCACGCGTCCAGCAGCTCACGCTCCTTGTCCGGCGGCAAGCCCGCAGCGAGCGGCGGCGCGCCTCGATCGTGATCCCAGGCGAGTGTGTCCGCGATCGTGCGGTCGAACGAACGAGGCCGAAGGCCCGCTGCCGTCGCCTTCGCAGCATCGTAGGCGTGGAACCCGGGCAGCTGCGGATGCCACATCGGGAACCAGGTCTCGCGGACCTCGCCGAGCGCGAGCACGAACTCGGGGTCGACCCACACGAACGAGGTGTCGGCGCCCGCCGCGCTCCGCGCGCTTTCCACCACGTCGGCCGTCGTCGCCGGTTCGGCCGGCCCGACCACACCGTACGTATCCGAGTCGCCCGCCTCCACCCGATCGAGGACGAACGCGCCGAGGTCCCGCGCGTCGATCCCCTGGACCTGCGCGTCCGGCGGCCCCGCAGCGAGCATCTCCCCGCCGGCGGCCGCCCGCCGGACCCACCAGGTGAAGCGGTCGGTGGGGTCGTGCGGGCCCACGATGTAACCCGGACGGATCACGAGCAGCCTGCCGCCGAACCGAGCAGCGGCCTCCACCTCGCACGCCACCTTCAAGGGTCCGTACGTCTCCTCGGTGACGTCCTCGGTGTCCGGGTACGGCGGCGGATGGATCGGCGTGTCCTCCGTCGCGCCGACCGGCAGGTCGTCCGGGTGGACCGAGAGCGAGGACACCAGCGTGTAGTGACCGACCCCGTCGCCGATGGTCTCCGCGAGCTCGCGGACCTCACGAGGGACGAAGGCACACGTGTCCAGGACCGCGTCCCACGAGCGTCCCCGCACCGTCTCGACGTCGGCCTTCCGGTCCCCGTGGACGTGCTCGACGGATGGCAGATCCGGTGGCTCGGATCCCCCTCGATGGAAGACGGTCACGTCGTGACCGCGCCGCACCGCCTCCTCGACGAAGGCGCGCCCGAAGAACCGCGTGCCGCCGACCGTCAGGATCCTCACGCGACGGACCCTACCGTCCCCGGTGGCAATCGGGCCCCCTCGTCGAGCCATCGATGCAAGACCTCTCGACCGTCGGGCACGAACGTCGGTTCCTCGGCGCGGCGGAGGACGCGCACGACCGGTTCCCATCCGTGCCAAGCGATCTCGGCGGCTTGCGGCACGACGGGACCGTCCCAGGTGATCGCGAAGATCGCGCTCCACGATCGATCGTCGATGCCTTCGTAGCGGTGGTGGAAGAGATCGACCGCCCCGGCTCCCGCGATCGCCATCTCCTCCTGGAGCTCGCGATCGCGGGCCTGTTCGTACGCCTCGCCGGCGCTCACAACCCCGCTCACGAAGCAATCGAACGCCCCAGGGAACACATCCTTCGTGTCGGTGCGGCGGTGCACGAGCAACCGGCCGTCCGGACGGAAGACGAGTACCGAGGCGACCCGGTGGAGCAGGTGCTCGGCGCGAACGCGGGAGCGCGTCACCGTCGCGACGACCCGGTCCTGGTCATCGACGACGTCGACGAGCTCCTCGCTCATGCGGGTCGTCTCGGTGCCGCTCAGGCCGCCGACCCCTCCAGGTCCTGCGACCAGCTGCCGTCGCGGGCGAGGCCGTTCATCCGGGCGCGATGCGCCAGCGCCTCCTGCGCCGCCCCGCTGTTGGCGGCATCGCCGCCCCACAGGGTGAGCGGTTGCTGTTGGAGCGCGCGGCCGTACGAGAAGGAGATCTCCCACGGCGCATCGCCGAGCCGGTTGATCTCGTTGAGCCGGCTCGTCGACTGCGCATCGGTCATCCCGCCCGACAGGAACACGATCCCGGGCACGTCGTCGGGCACGTGCGCTCGGAGCGTCCGGAGCGTGGCCTCCGCGATCTCGGTGTCGTCCGCCTGCGTCGCGGCCCCCTTGCCGGGAACCACCATGTTCACCTTCAGGAGGGTGCCGGGGAGATCGACCCGATGCTCGCGGAGCTGCGCGTAGAGCCCGTCCAACGCGCGCCCGGTGGCCGCCTCACACGCCGCGAGGTCGTGCTCCCCGTCCATCAGGGTCTCCGGCTCGACGATCGGGACGATCTCGGCTTCCTGGCAGAGCGCTGCGTAGCGCGCCATCGCGTGACCGTTCGCGAGCACCGCGAGATCGGTTGGTCGGCCGTCGCCGATGAAGTACGTGGCTCGCCACTTCGCGAAGCGAGCGCCGAGCTCCCGGTACTCGTCGAGGCGCTCCCGGAGCCCGTCGAGTCCCTCCGTCACTGTCTCGCCCTCGGACCGCGCGAGCGGCGTGGCACCGGTGTCGACCTTGATCCCCGGGATCACTCCCGTCTTCTCGAGCACCTCGGTGAACGGGATCCCGTCGTCGGTCGACTGACGGATCGTCTCGTCGAAGAGGATCACGCCGGAGATGTGCTCTTCGAGACCGGGCGTCGTGAAGAGGAGCTGTCGATAGGCGCGCCGGGCGTCTTCCGTCGATGCGACGCCGATCTGGTCGAACCGCTTCTCGATCGTTCCACTGGACTCGTCCGCCGCGAGGATCCCCTTGCCGGGTGCCACCAGCTCACGAGCGGTGTCCCTCATCGCATCCATCCATCCGCTCCTTCCAGCATCCTCGGTCCTTTGCCCTGGCTCGACGCCGTCGCTCCAGGCTACGGCCGGCAGCACGCTGCGGGCAATCGACTACCTCGACTT
>JBOGVC010000069.1:0-5556 GCA_050695275.1 Actinomycetota bacterium
GTCGAGCTGAGGCTCGTCCGATAGTCTCAGCGCGTCCTCGGCGCTCGGACGAGGCCGGGATCGGAGGAGCGGGGTGACCTTCCTGATCACGTGTCCGAACTGCGGGCCGCGCGAGGCCCTCGAGTTCTCCTTCGGCGGCGAGACCACGCGTCGTGCCGCACCCACGGCGACCGATCGCGAGCTGGCGGCCGCTCTCTACTTCCGCCGCAACGTCGATGGCTGGCAGACGGAGTGGTGGGTCCATCAGAGCGGTTGCCGCGCATGGTTCCTCGCGGAGCGGCACACGACCACGAACGAGATCCGGCGGACGTACCTGCCGCAGGAGCGCCCGCGGGGCGAGGAGGACAGGGAGGCCGCGCCCGCGTGAGCGAGCGTCTCCCGGCGCGTCAGGGCGAAGCGATCCGGCGCGACCGGCCGATCACGTTCCGGTTCGAACGCAGGACGATCGCCGCGTTCGAGGGGGACACCGTGGGCTCGGCGCTGGCGGCAGCGGGCGTCACGATCACAGCGCGGTCCTTCAAGTACCACCGGCCCCGCGGGTTGTCGTGCATGACCGGCTCGTGTCCCAACTGCCTGATGCAGATCGACGGGATCCCGAACGTCCGCGCCTGCACCGAGCCCGCGCGAGACGGGATGCGGGTCGAACGACAGAACGCCTGGCCCTCCGCCGACCGGGACATCCACGGCTGGCTGAACACGTTCTCGTTCATGATGCCGCCGGGCTTCTACTACAAGATCTTCCAGCACCCCCGATGGGCGTGGCCGCTCGTCGAGCCGTTCATCCGCTCGAAGGCCGGACTGGGGGAGGTGCCCCACGAGCCCGATCACCGGCGACGGCGTCGGATCAACCTCCACCCCGACGTGCTCGTGATCGGCGCTGGAGCGGCAGGCCTCGCGGCCACGGCCGAGGCCGCGAAGGCCGGCGCATCGGTCGTCCTGCTCGAGCAGGGCCGAGAGGTGGGCGGTCACCTCCTGGGGGAAGCGAGCAGCACCCTCCGATCGGGGCTCGCACGCGAGGCCCTCGGGTCCGGAGCACGCTTCCTCGCGGAGACGGCCGCGTTCGGTGTCTTCGGGGGCGGGCTGATCGCGGCGGCCGGGCCGGACGCCCTGTATCGGATCCGCGCCGGCCACGTGATCTTCGCCACGGGGGCGGTCGAGGGGTCGGCGGTGTTCCCCGGGAACGACCTCCCCGGGGTGATGCTCTCGTCAGGCGTCCACCTGCTGCTCCACCGCTACGGCGTGCTCCCCGGCCGACGAGTGGTGGTCCTCACCGGCGACAACGTCGGCTACGCGACCGCCTGGGCGCTGAAGGACGCCGGTGCGGAGGTGACGGTGGTCGATCTCCGCTCCGACGGCGGCTGGCCGGAGGGCTTCCCGGTGTTCGCCGGCTCGACGATCCTGTCCGCGCACGGGCGGCGACGGGTGAGCGGCGTCACGGTGGGCACTCCTGGCGCCACGTCCGGACAGAAGGTCTCCTGCGATCTCGTGGTCAACGCGTGCGTGCAGACGCCGTCGACGAACCTCCTCGCGCAGGCCGGGGCGCGGTTGGCGTTCGACGAGGCGCTGCAGGCCTTCATCCCGGACGAGATGCCCGATCGCGCGTGGGCCGTCGGGGCCGTGGCCGGCGCGCGCTCGCCGGAGGCCTCGGTGGCCCAGGGAAGGATCGCGGGCCTCGAGGCCGCGGCGGGATCGGGACATCCGGTCGACGCGGCGTCGATCGCGGCGCTCCGGAGCGAGGCCGCGCGCTCCCGGGACCCCATCGTGCTGCCGCCGGAGGCCTCCGCGGCGTCCGGGAAGCAGTTCGCCTGCGTGTGCATGGACGTCACCGCGAAGGAGCTCAAGACGGCCGTGGCCGAGGGGTTCGACTCGATGGAGCTCCTCAAGCGCTACACCACGATCACGATGGGCCCCTGTCAGGGGAAGGCGTGCATGGCCTCGTCGCAGCGGCTCTGCGGCGCGGTCACGGGCCGATCGTTCGCCGAGACGTCGCCCACGACGGCACGACCCCCGTGGGTTCCGGTGGAGATGGGCACGCTCGCCGGCGCCCGGCTCACCCCGCGCAAGGAGACGACGATGCACGATCGGCACGTCGCCGCCGGCGCGGAGTTCATGTGGGCCGGGGACTGGCGGCGCCCGCATCACTACACGACCCCCGAAGCGGAGGTCGCCGCCGTGCGACACCGGGTCGGCCTGATCGACGTGAGCACCCTCGGCACGTTCCAGATCAAGGGCCCCCAGTCGGTCGAGCTCCTCGAGCGCCTGTATCCGAACCGGTTCTCCGATCTCGCCGTCGGACGCGTCCGGTACGGCGCGATGCTCAACGACGAAGGGGTGATCCTCGACGACGGCGCGGTCGTCCGCCTGGCGGACGACGAGTTCTTCGTCACGGTGACGACCGGCAACACGGCAGCGCTCGAACGATGGATCACCTGGTGGAACGCGGACTGGGGCCTCGACGCGCTCGTCCTGAACGTGACGGGGGCGTACGGAGCCGTGAACCTGGCCGGGCCCCGAGCCCGGAGCGTGATGGCCTCGCTCACCGACGCGGACGTCTCGGGGACGGCGATGCCGTACATGACCGCGACCAGGATGGCGGTCGCGGACGTGCCCTCGCTGGTGCTGCGGATCGGCTTCGTCGGGGAGATGGGCTACGAGATCCATTTCCCGTCCGCCTACGGCGAGCACCTGTGGGACGCCGTGATGGAGGCCGGCCGCCCCGACGGCATCGTCGCCTTCGGCCTGGAGGCCCAGCGGATCCTCCGCCTGGAGAAGCAGCACATCCTGGTGGGACAGGACACCGACGCCGAATCCGATCCGTACGAGGCGGGGCTCGGCTGGATGGTGAAGGACGACAAGGAGGACTTCCTCGGTCTGCGGTCGCTCCGCGACCTGAAGGAACGGGGCCCCCGCGAGCGGCTCGTCGGGTTCACGGCGCCGGAGCACTGGCTGCCGCCCGAGGGCGCGTCCGTGGTCCGCGACGGAGCGTGGGTCGGCCGGGTCACCTCGGCGAGGCGGAGCGAGGCGGTCGGTGCCGTGGTCGGGTTGGCGTGGGTGCCCGCCGACTGGGCCGCGGACGGGAGCACGTTCGAGATCCAGTTCGGCGGGAGCCACACCACCGGCACGGTCCGGACCGAGCCGTTCTACGATCCGCGCGGCGAGAGGCTCCGGTCGTGAGCACCGCGATCCGTCGCTCGCCCGCGGCGCGACTCTCGGCCCGCCGCGGGGCGGTGTTCGTGGAGGAGGCCGGCTGGGAGATCCCGGCCTCCTACGGGAACGACGCGGGGGAGCGCGCGGCGATCCGCGAGCGCGTGGCGATCGCGGACATCACCGCGCGCGCCAAGGTGGATATCCGCGGTCGCATCCCGGAGACGCTGCCCTCACCCGCCGACACGGTCCTCGCGCGGATCTCGGCGGAGTGGGTCGTGGTGCTCGGAGCCCCGGACGCGGAGGAACGACTGATCCGAGCGATCGAACAGGTCGCGGGCACCGGCGCGATGGTGACCGACGTGACCCACCTCTTCGCCGGCGTGGCGCTCGCCGGGCCGGCGGTGCCGGAGCTGGTCGAGCGCGCGACCTCCTGGGATCTCGCGACCCTCGAGCCCGGGGCGGCGACGGGCGCGCCGATCGCCGAGGTCCGGGCGCTGCTGGTCCGCCGCGACCTCCCGTTCCCCGTCCTCGAGGTGTTCGTGGCCACGGAGTTCGGCCGGTATGTCTGGGAGGCGCTCTCCGGCATCGTGAGCGGTCTCGGCGGCGGGCCGGTCGGATGGCAGGCCCTCCGGGCGGAAGGGTGGCGCTGATGCACCCGATCCGGTACTTCCGGCCGTGGCGGATGTAGCGCCGACACGAGATGAAGGACGCCTACGACGTCGTGATCGTCGGCGGCGGCGCCCACGGGCTCGCGATCGCCTACGAGCTCGCGAAGGGGGGCATCCGCGACGTCGCGGTCCTCGACAAGAGCTACATCGGCGCCGGCGGGTCCGGCCGCAACACCACGATCGTGCGCGCGAACTACCGGACGCCCGAGGGCGTGGCTTTCTACAAGGAGTCCCTCCGGCTCTACGAGCAGCTCGCGCAGGAGCTCGACTACAACCTCCTGCTCTCCCAACAGGGCCACCTGACCCTGGCGCACGCCGAGCGCGCCGTGATCGTCGCCCACGAACGCGCGGAGGTGAACCGGCTCCTCGGCGTGGACTCGCGGGTGATCTACCCGGATGAGATCGCGAAGCTCTGCCCGGAGCTCGACCTCTCCGCCCACCCCGACTTCCCCATCATGGCCGCGCTCTACCATCCGCCGGGGGGCGTGATCCGCCACGACGCCGTCGTGTGGGCGTACGCACGCATGGCCGACCGGATGGGCGTGCATATCCATCAGGGCACCGAGGTGACCGGCATCGACGTTCGCAGCGGCCGCGTCGCCGGCGTCCGGACGAACCGGGGCGACATCGCGGCCGGCACCGTCATCTCGGCGGTGGCGGGATGGACGAGCGAGGTCTGCCGCATGGCGGGGGTGGAGACGCCGATCGTCACGCACCCGCTGCAGGCGTTCGTGACGGAGCCGCTGAAGCCCTTCCTCGACGTGATCTTGGTCTCGGCCACGCTGCACGTGTACATCTCGCAGACCGACCGGGGGGAGGTGCTGATCGGCTCGGAGATCGAGCCCTACACGTCCTACTCGCAGGAGTCGACGATCGACTTCCTCGAGGTCACGGCGGCGCATTCCCTCGAGCTTCTCCCGATGCTCGGGAGGGTGAAGCTGATGCGGGCATGGGGAGGGCTCTGCGACGTGACGCCCGACTACTCACCGATCATGGGCCTGACGGACGTGGAGGGGTTCTTGATCGACGGCGGCTGGGGGACCTACGGCTTCAAGGCCACGCCGATCGTGGGCGTCACGATGGCGGACCTGGTCAACGACAGCGTCGTGCCGGATCTGATCGCCCCGTTCGCCCTGGAGCGGTTCTGGAAGCGGGAGCTCGTCTCCGAGATCGCCGCTGCGGCTGTGTCCCACTGAGGCCGTGGCATCATTGGCGTGATGCCCACATCCGCGCAGCCCCTCCGCCGGAACATCGCGAACGTGCATGTCGTCGCGATGAACGACGGCGTTCGCTCGGAGCGGACCGACACGCTCGCCGCCGAGGAGCCCCTCGAGATCCGCGTCCAGGGCCCCGGCCAAGAGCAACGATCGGTGGCGGTCACGATGCGAACCCCCGGGGGCGACTTCGAGCTCGCCGTCGGCTTCCTGTTCACGGAGGGGCTGATCACCCCGGATGCCGTGAGCCGGGTCGCCTACTGCGACACCCTCCCGGGAGAGGACCAGCAGTACAACATCGTCGCCGTGTCGCTCACGCGGCCGTTCGACTTCGACCGTCTCAAGCGGAACTTCTACGCCACTTCGTCCTGTGGGGTGTGCGGCAAGGCGGCCCTCGACGACATCGAGGTCCGGTGCGCCCCCGTCGCCACTGGAACAACCGTCGATGCCGCCACCCTGCTCGCTCTCCCCGACGCCCTGAAGAAGGCGCAGAAGGTCTTCGAACGGACGGGGGGCCTCCATGCAGC
>JBOGVC010000070.1:0-2607 GCA_050695275.1 Actinomycetota bacterium
CATTAGGAGACCCCTATGCCGAGACCGAAGAAGAAGGACCCCAAGGAGTGGACCACAGAGGAGGCCATGGAGCGGCTGTTCCCAAAGAAGGTCCGCGACCGGGCCAAGAAGGTGGCCGAGGCACCGACGAAACCGCAGGTCAGGAAGCCAAAGTGAGCCATGAACTGAATCGTAGCCTATCCGCTACCGTGCGTCAAGTAGATAATCCCCGGAAAACCGAGTATGGCCGTTGTCAAATAACGGTATGCGATTTCAGGCTCAGTCCAACGTGTTGGGCGATAGGAATCGGTTGCTGTGGACCTACTCGAACGGCCCCACGTTGCGCTTCTTCCGCTCCCGTGATTGGGCCTTCTTGGGTTTGGCCTTCTCGGGCCTCTTCACCTTGAGGGGATCGGCGACAGCTTCCTCGTGGAGGCTGGGGTTGTCGGACGATATGCGAGGCTCCCCTTCGGACCGACGGTTCTCCTGCTGCTCGCGCTCCTCGCCCATCAGTCTCGATCAAGTCCTTCCATGCCGCTGCGGAGCGGTACCAGCGTTCAAACCCGTCCTTTCGGCTTCCCCTCGACGGCGATCCTGACTCTAGCCCGTCGGCCGCCGAGGACGTTCCATCTGTCGCTGCCTCCATCCTGTGGCACGATGCGCGGCTATGTCTGCCTGGCACATCGCCCCGAGGGGAAGGGATCGCTGAGTCGTGCTCCGAGCGGTCCGCGCCTTCTTGGATCAAGCGCCCGAGCTGCGTCCCTGGTCGCTGAAGTTCAAGGATGACTGGCTCGAGCGCCGGTTCCAGGACACGTATTTCGACGAGAACCTCCAGTACATCCGGATCGCGACGTTCCTGGGCGCCGTGACCTGGGCGGCGTTCGGCCCGCTTGCACTGTTGGTCGTCGACGGGGAAGGGATGGTCCTCGACTCCGTGATCCGGTACGGGCTCGGCGTCCCGACGGGTCTCGTCAGCCTCGCGCTCACCTATCTGCCGAACTACCGGCGTATCTGGCAGCCGATGATCACGGCCGCGATCCTGTTCAGCGGCCTCGTCTGGGTGATCCACCGAGCGTTCGTGGCCGAGGGGCGTTCCGACTGGGGCTACGCGGGCAACATGCTGATCCTGATCTTCGCGTACATCCTCAGCCGGCTGCAGTTTCGCTACTCGGCGCTCGCCGGCGCCGCGCTGATCGTGATGCACAACGTAGGTGCGTTCGCCTTCACGAACGACAGCACGATCGACGTCGTCTTCGGTGACTACTTCCTCATCATCACGGCGTTCATCGGGACGGTGGGCGCGTACGTGCTGGAACGATCCCAGCGGTTGCTCTTCCTCCGTGACCGGCAGCTGGATCGCGAGCGCGGCCGATCCGAGGGGCTTCTTCGGAGCATCCTTCCCGAGCAGATCGTGAACCGCTTGAAGGAGCGCGATCCGACGACCGAGCACGGCCACATCGCGCAGGCGTTCGATGAGGTCACCGTTGTCTTCGCCGATCTCGTCGACTTCACGCAGCAGTCGGGGCGCTCGCAGCCGCCGGAGATCGTCGAGGTGCTCGATGACGTGTTCTCTCGCTTCGACGCGCTCGCCGAGCGGTTCGGCCTCGAGAAGATCAAGACGATCGGTGACGCGTACATGGCCGTGGCGGGCGTCCCCGAACCGCGCGCGGACGACGTGGAGGTGGCAGCGCAGATGGCCCTCGCGATGCGTGAGGAGGTGCGGTCGCTCCGATGGCCGAGCGGCGATGCGATGAACGTCCGGATCGGGATGGCCACCGGGCCGGCGGTGGCAGGGGTGATCGGCACGCGGAAGTTCGCCTACGACCTCTGGGGGGACACGGTCAACACGGCAGCGCGGATGGAGTCGAACGGCGTCCCCGGCGAGATCCAGGTCTCGGACGCCGTGCACGATCACCTCGGCGATCGCTTCCGATTCTCCGACGTGCACATCGTGAACCTGAAGGGGAAGGGCCCGACCCCCGCCCGCTTCCTGATCGGCAGGAACGGGACCGCGTAAACGCCGGGGACCCGTCGGCCCTCTATCGTCCGACGTGCAGGCGATCGCGGAGGTCTCGCTGACGGAGGAGCGCACCACCGAGGCGCACGACTTCGACGCGCTGTTCCGGGAAGCCGGTTCGGGGGTGTTCCGAACGCTCTACGCCTACACGGGTGGCCGACGGGACGTTGCGGAGGAAGCTATGGCGGAGGCGTTCGCGCGAGCGCTGGCGAGGTCGGGAACGATCAGGGACCCCGTCGCGTGGATCTACCGGACGGCATTCCGGCTCGCGAACGAGGAACTCCGCGCCGAACGCCGGAGGGGCCCGGCACCGGCCGAGGAAGGGTCGCCACCGCCAGAGCTCGGCGGTCTGATCGAGGCGCTCCGGCGCCTGTCCCCGAACCAGCGCGCCGCGATCGTGCTCCGGCACGTCTTGGACCTCGACATCGCCGAGGTGGCGCATCGGATGGGGACCGCCCAGCCGACCGTGCGTGTCCATCTCCACCGAGGTCGGAAGCGGCTCCGCGAGTTGCTCGGCGCCGAGGAGGTCGACGATGCCTGAACGCTGGGAACGAGAGCTGCGCCAGCTCCGTGGTCTCGAACCGCGCGAGCAGATGGTCCGCGAGCGGGTG
>JBOGVC010000071.1:0-5874 GCA_050695275.1 Actinomycetota bacterium
GGCCTGGACGCTGGGGATCCTCGGGTTCTTCTACGCCGACCTGGCCCACAACGGGCTCGGTGATCTGACTGGAGTCATCATCGGCTCAGTGTTGATCCTTGCGACGGCGGGCTTGCTCCTGATGGCGGCCAGACCATCCACGCGCGACCCTGAGGGGTATCTGGCGGCAGCGACTACCGCGCTCTGGACGTTCGGGTTCGTATCCGTGTACCTCGTGGTCCTGTTCGCCATCCCAGCCACGATCGGGGCCACAGCCTGGGTACTCGCCCAGCGTCCCGGAGGGTTGTCATTCGGTCGTCAGGTACTCGTCGCCATCGCAGCGGTGATCCTTGTCGCTACCATCGCGGTGCTTTACGAAGCCGCACGTTAGCTACCGCGAGCTTGGAGCGGCCGCCCAGCGGTCGGCCCAGGCCGCGAGGCCGTCGATCACCTTCGCAAGATCTCGCCCGCGGTCGGTGAGCTCGTACTCGATCAGGACCGGCGTCGACGGGGTGACTTTCCGCGTCAGGATGCCGGCGGCTTCCAGCTCCCGCAGCCGGTCGGACAGGACCGTGTCCGAGATATCGGGGATCGCCGCGCGCAGCACCGAGTAGCGACGGGGCCCATCCAGGAGCACCCAGACGATCTGGGGCACCCACCGCCTCCCGACGAGCTGGGCGGCCTGCTGGAAGCTCTCGCAGACTGCACGCTCGGTGTCCATCGCCTCCATCCTATCGCTCCGTTCTTCTTAGAAGCTGAGGAATACTGAGTGTCCGCCCGCGGTTCCGGGTACGAGACCGAGGGGCGTCGTCCGGCGTCCGTGGGAAGGAGAGTGTTCTGCGATGGCAGAAGCGACGAAGGAGATCGGGGGCCTCCCGCTGCCGCCCCCGGGGAAGTACGAGCTGGACCTGGCCCACACGGCGGTCGAGTTCGTGGCCCGGCACATCCTGACGAAGGTCCGTGGCCGCTTCACGGATTTCTCCGGGTGGATCGACGTGGCCGAGAACCCGGAAGAGTCCTCGGCGCACGTGGAGATCAAGACCGCGAGCATCCAGACGAACACCGAGCAGCGTGACGAGCACCTGAAGAGCGACGACTTCCTGAACGTCGAGAAGTGGCCCGTGATGACGTTCGCGAGCACCGCCGTACGGCACACGGGCGGAGCGACGTTCGAGCTGGCAGGCGACCTGACGATCCGCGACGTTACTCGTCCGGTGACCCTGACGGGCGAGTACCTGGGGACGGAAACGAACCCCTACGGGAAGACGGTGCTCGCCGCGACCGCGCGAACCACGCTGAAGCGCGAGGACTGGAACGTGAGCTGGAACATGGTCCTGGAGACAGGCGGCTTCCTCGTCAGCAAGGAGATCGACCTCGAGATCGAGGTCGAGGCTCTCAAGACCGGCTGATCCGGACGATCACGGGGGCATCGGGAACGGTCCCGACGCCCCCGGCTGGTACGCGATGAGCTCGAACGCCCGGTCGTAGCGGACGACGACGTCGTCCGCGACCCAGAGATCGCTCGTCCAACCGGTCGTGAGCGCGGTGTAGCCCCATCGAGCCGCGAGGAAGGTGCCGGGCGGCGTCTCGACCGATTCGCGTCGGATCAGCTCGTACCGCTGACGCATCGGGACCGGTTCGACCGTGACGGGCTCGAGGTAGAGGACATCGATCTCGCTCGTTCCCTCCAATCGTTGCGCCGTGATCGCGTTGAAGGCCGGCGAGAGGTAGTCCAGGTGCATCTCCGGTCCCCACGCCATCTCCACCTTCTGTCCGTCGCGGAGCCCTTCGAGGGCGTCTCCGCGCGCCTCGAGGAGCAGCGTGTGCGATCCGGTCTCGATCCTCGTCCGAACGATCCGCCACGAGGCATCGACCACGACGTCGACCGTCTCCCGGTGGGGTGTGGGCTCATCGCGCTCGATCTCGGAGACGTACCGCCATCCCATCGGGCCGGGGGCGCACCGGAAGTCCTCGGTCCCGACGACGTCACCGCTCCGTCCGCGGACGGAGTAGCGGCCGCTCGGCACGTCCTCAGACCTGCGGCTGGAGCCCGAGGTCCCGCGCGATCACCAGTCGGAGGATCTCGCTCGTGCCCTCACCGATCTCGAGCACCTTCGCGTCGCGGTAAGCACGGGCGACCGGGAACTCCTCCATGTAGCCGTACCCGCCGTGCACCTGGATCGCCTCGCGCGCGACGTCGACCGCCGTCTCACTTGCCCGGAGCTTCGCGATCGCGGCCTCGGTGGTGTACGGCCGCCCCTGGTCCTTCAGCCACGCAGCCCGGTAGGTGAGGAGCCGGGCCGCCTCGATCGCGGCGCGCATGTCGGCGAGCTTGAACGCGATCGCCTCGTAGTTCCCGATCGGGCGTCCGAACGCCTCACGATCCCTCGCGTAGCTCAGGCTCGCATCGAGGCATCCCTGCGCGAGACCCACCGAGAGCGCCGCGATCGAGATCCGCCCGTCATCCAGCGCCGCGAGGCACTGCCCGAGGCCTTTCCCGCGCTCGCCCAGGAGGTGGTCCTCCGGGACCCGGCACCCTTCGAAGGACAGCTCGTGGGTGTCGCTCGATCGCCAGCCGAGCTTCTTGTAGGGAGGTCCGACCGAGAACCCGGGCGCATCGGCCGGCACGACGACCGTGGAGACGCCGTTCGCTCCGGCGTCGGCCTCCGTGCGGCACGCCACCACCACGAACCCGGTGATCGGGGTTCCGCTGTTCGTGATGAACGACTTCGATCCATCGATCACCCAGCTCCCCTCGTCGAGCCGACCCTTCGTCCGCAGCGCGGCGGCGTCGGACCCGCTCCCCGGCTCCGTCAAGCCGAACCCCGCCAGCATCTCGCCCGCGGCGATCGGGGGGAGCCACCGCTGTCGTTGCTCGGCCGTCCCGTACCGGGCGATCATCCCCGCGGCCAGACCCGAGGCGACCGAGACGGTCACCGCGACGCTCGCGTCCGCTCGTCCCAGCTCCTCGATCACGAGGGCCCAGGTGATGGCGTCCGCTCCGAGGCCGCCTTGCTCCTCGGGGATCGGAACGCCGCAAATGCCCAGCTCGCCGAGCTTCTTCACGATGTCGAGCGGGAGCTCCTCGCGCTCGTCCCGCTCGCCGGCGCCCGGCGCGATCTCCTGGGTGGCGAACTCCCGGACGAGATCGCGGATCTGCCGTTGCTCCGCGGTGAGCTCGAACTCCATCCGTTCGAGAGTACCGACTTCCGGAACGGGGTCCCATGCGAGAGGATGTCGGGCGATGACCGATGTCGTGACCGTCGATCCGCTGGAGGCGGGCCGCGAGGCGTACGCGCGCCGAGCCTGGCCGGAGGCCTACCGATTGCTGCAGGAAGCGGACCGCGAGGGACGTCTCGAGCCCGAAGATCTGGAGGCCCTGGCGAAGTCCTCCTGGTGGATCGGGCACGCGGATGAGTCGATCGCCGCGTTCGAGCGTGCCTACGCGCTCCACCTCGAGCGTGGGAACCGATCGATGGCCGCGATGATGGCGCTCACGCTCCGACGGGAATACGGGGCGAAGATGGCCGGCTCCGTGGCGAAGGCGTGGCTGCACCGCGCGGAGCATCTCCTCGATGGGGAGCCGGAGGCCGTTGCGCACGGCTACCTCGAGATCGCACACCGTGAGCTCGAGTTCGACCGCGGGAATCTCGATGGAGCGCTCGCGCACCTCGATCGCGCGAAGGAGATCGCCTCCCGGCTGGACGACGCCGACCTTCCCGTGTGGGAGGCGATCAGCCGTGCGGAGGTGTTGGGAACGTCCGGGAGGCTCGACGACGCGTTCGGGTTGATGGAAGGGGCCGCCGCGGTCGCCGTGGGCGGTGAGCTGGGCCCGTTCACGACCGGTGCCGTGTTCTGCGCGGTGATGTCGGTGTGCCGAGAGACCGCGGACTATCGGCGCGGCAGCGAGTGGGCGGAAGTGTCGAAGCGCTGGTGCGAACGGCAGGACATCAGCGGCTTCCCGGGGATCTGCCGCGTCCATCGGGCGGAATTCATGCGGCTCACCGGTGCGTGGGCCGACGCCGCCTCGGAGGCGGAGAGGGCATCGGACGAGCTCCAGCGCTTCCATCCCGCCATGGCGGGAGAGGCGTTCCACGAGTTGGGAGAGATCCGGCTCCGCATGGGCGATCTCGAGGGCACGGAAGACGCCTTCGCGCAGGCCCAAGCACTCGGATCGGAGTCGCAACCGGGGGAGGCGCTCTTGCTCCTGGCTCGGGGGCGCCCCGACGCCGCCGCGGCCTCGATCAAGGGGAGCCTCGAGGAGATCACGTGGCGCAAGCTCGCGAGAGCGCGGTTGCTCCCCGCCCAGGCCGACATCGCGAAGTCGCTGGGAGACCTTCCCACCGCCGAGGCTGCCGCAGAGGAGCTCATGGCGATCGCCGAAGAGTTCGGGACCGCGGCGATCAGGGCGGCTTCGGCGCACGCCTCCGGTCTCGTCTCACTCCTCCGCGACGATGCCGCCGAGGCGGTCCAGCGGTTCCGCGACGCGCGGCGGCTCTGGCGAGAGATCGATGCGCCGTATGAAGCCGCGGCCTCTACGGTGCTGCTCGCCGAAGCGCGATCGGCGGCGGGGGAGACCGAGGCGGCCACGCTCGAGCTCGAAGCCGCCCGGGCCACGTTCGAACGGCTGGGGGCGACGCCCGACATGGCCCGGACGGATGCCCTCTTGGCCGGTCCCGCGACCCGCCCCGGCTCGCGGGAGGTTCGCACGTTCATGTTCACCGACATCGTGGGCTCCACGGCCCTGGTGGAGGCGATCGGGGACGAGGCGTGGCACGACCTCCTCCGTTGGCACGACGAAGCGCTGCGCCGTTGCTTCGAGTCGAGCGCCGGCGAGGAGGTGCATCGCACCGGCGACGGCTTCTTCGTGGCGTTCCCGGATGCCTCCTCCGCCCTCGGGTGCGCCATCGCGATCCAGCGGACGCTCGCGGATCACCGCCGCGACCACGGGTTCGCGCCCGGCGTGCGGGTCGGGATCCACGCGGCCGAGGCCACGCGGGCCGCGGGCGATTTCGAAGGCGCCGGCGTGCACGCCGCCGCGAGGATCGCCGCGCTCGCGCAGGGCGGCGAGGTGCTCGCGAGCGTCGAGACGATCGAGGGCATCGCGGGCGTCCGCACCGGAGAGCCGCGTGAAGAGCTGCTGAAGGGCCTGGCGAAGCCGGTGCGGATCGTCGCGGTCGACTGGCGGGGCTCGACCTAGGGAGCGGAGCGGTCGCCGGACGGCGCGAATCCCTCGATGTCGAGGATCGCGCCCTCGCGGTGGGATGCGAGCACCGGGCGCATCCGCGCGCCGATCGACGGTTCGCCGTCCACGTCCAGCAACCGGTGGAGCAGCACGGTGTCCGCGCCGTCGAGCCGCACGAGCCCGTAGGTGACCGGACGGTCGAGGGGCTGATCGTCGACGTCCACGCGGACGAGTGTCCACGAGACCAGCTCTCCCTGGGGCCCGCACTCGAGCGACGGCTCGAGCTCGGCGAGGCATCGCTCGCAGAAGATCCGGGCGGGCAGGTAGGTGACATCGCAGTCGTCACACCGTGATCCGAGGAACACCCCTCGGTCCCGGAGCGCCTCGAAGAACGCGGTGTTCCCGACCCCCGGCGTGTAGCGGAAGGAGACCGAGAGCTCGCCCGGGATCTTCGTCGGACTCATGGAACGGCCCCCGATCGCTCCTCGACGGCCGCCACGGCCACCAACTCCCGACGGATCTCGGGCTCGAGTGGCCGGAAATGCACGATGTCAAGGATCGATCCCACCCGCTCACCGGAGGCCCGCCACACCGCTTCGACCTGCATCCCCGCACGGACGTCGTCCGGTGCGACCTCGCCCAGGAGATGGAGGAACCCTCCCTCGCTCGTGCCGTCGAGCCGGATCACCGCGGGGATCTGGGGTTCGGCG
>JBOGVC010000072.1:0-3659 GCA_050695275.1 Actinomycetota bacterium
CGCGACGGAGCCCGAGGTCGCGCGGGTGCCGATCATGGTGGATTCGTCCAGCTGGGACGTGATCGAGGCCGGCCTGAAGTGCGTCCAGGGCAAGGGCGTCGTGAACTCGATCAGCCTGAAGGAGGGCGAGGAGGACTTCCTCGACAAGGCCCGGCGCGTGCAGCGCTACGGCGCGGCCGTGGTGGTGATGGCGTTCGACGAGCGGGGCCAGGCCGACACGGTGGATCGGAAGGTCGAGATCTCCGAGCGCGCGTACCGCCTGCTGACCGAGCAGGCCGGCTACGACGCCTCGGACATCATCTTCGACCCGAACATCCTCGCGATCGCCACCGGCATGGAGGAGCACGCGGACTACGCGAAGTCGTTCATCGACGCCACCCGCATCATCAAGCGGCGTTGTCCCGGCGTGAAGATCTCCGGCGGCGTCTCGAACCTCTCGTTCGCGTTCCGCGGGAACGACGTCGTCCGCGAGGCGATGCACTCGGCGTTCCTCTATCACGCGCGGCAAGCCGGGCTGGACATGGCGATCGTCAACGCCGGACAGCTCCCGGTCTACGACGACATCCCGAAGGACCTCCTCGAACACGTCGAGGACCTGCTCTTCAACCGGCGGCCCGACGCCACCGAGCGGATGCTCACGTTCGCCCAGACCGTCACCGGCGAGGCGATGCGGACCGAGCAGGATCTGACGTGGAGGGAAGGCTCCGTCGAGGAACGGCTCTCCCACGCGCTCGTCCATGGGATCGATGCCTTCATCGAGGAGGACGCCGAGGAGGCGCGGCAGGGCTACGAGCGGCCGCTCGAGGTGATCGAGGGCCCGTTGATGGACGGCATGCAGATCGTCGGAGACCTCTTCGGCGCGGGCAAGATGTTCCTCCCCCAGGTCGTGAAGTCGGCGCGGGCGATGAAGAAGGCGGTGGCCTACCTCGAGCCCTTCATGCAGGAGGAGAAGGAACGCCTCGGCCTGGTCGGGTCCGCACAGGGCACGATCGTGACGGCCACGGTGAAGGGTGACGTGCACGACATCGGCAAGAACATCGTCGGAGTCGTGCTGGGCTGCAACAACTACCGGGTGGTCGACCTCGGCGTGATGGCGCCCGCGGAGACGATCCTGGACACGGCGGAGCGGGAGAAGGCGGATGTGATCGGCCTCTCCGGGCTGATCACCCCCTCGCTCACCGAGATGGTGAACGTGGCCACCGAGATGGAGCGTCGCGGCCTCGACCTCCCGCTGCTGATCGGCGGTGCGACGACCTCGAAGCAGCACACCGCCGTGAAGATCGCTCCCGTCTACGCCCAGCCCGTCGTCCACGTCGTGGACGCCTCCCGGGTGGTCGGCGTGATGAGCGCCCTGCTCGACGAGCCGCGGAAGGCGAAGCTGGACGCCGACAACCGCACGGACCAGGAGCGGCTCCGGAAGCTCCACGAGGAGAAGCAGAAGCAACCGCTCCTGCCCTACCGGAAGGCGCTCGAGAACCGACTCACGGTGGACTGGCGGCAAGAGGACGCTCCCCCGCCGCCGTTCGTCGGCACCCGGACCGTGGAACCGGATCTCGCGACGCTCCGCGACTACATCGACTGGACGTTCTTCTTCACGGCGTGGGAACTCAAGGGGAGCTACCCGCAGATCCTGGAGCATCCGCAGATGGGTGAGACCGCTCGCGAGCTGTTCCAGGTCGGGCAGGAGGTGCTGGACCGGATCGTGGAGGAGCGGCTGCTCGAAGCGCGTGGTGTGTACGGCTACTTCCCGGCGCGCGCCGAGGGCGACGACATCGTGACCGAGGGCGGCTACGTCTTCCACTGCCTCCGACAGCAGAGCGATCGGGGCGAGGGCGAGCCTAACAAGTCGATCGCCGACCTCGTCGCTCCGCTGGACTCCGGCGTGCGCGACCACGTGGGCGCGTTCGCCGTCTCGGCAGGCTTCGGCGCCGACGATCTCGCCAAGGCTTACGAGGCCGAGCACGACGACTACCGGGCGATCGTGGCGAAAGCGCTCGCCGATCGCCTCGCGGAGGCGTTCGCCGAATACCTCCACCAGCAGGTCCGGCGCGAGTGGTACGCGCCGGACGAGCACCTCTCCAGCGAGGACCTGATCAAGGAGCGCTACCGGGGCACCCGGCCGGCCTTCGGCTACCCGGCCTGTCCGGACCACAGCGAGAAGAGAACGCTCTTCGAGCTGTTGAACGTGGGCGAAGCGACGGGGATCGACCTCACCACCTCGTGCGCGATGATGCCGGCGGCGAGCGTGAGCGGCCTGTACCTCGCGCATCCGGCCGCCCGCTACTTCCACGTCGGGCGGCTCGCGAAGGATCAGGTCGAGGACTACGCGCGTCGCAAGGGCGAGTCCCTCGCCGAAGCGGAGCGATGGCTCGCCTCGAACCTCGCGTACGAGCCGGGATGACTCGACCGAGGGTCCTCGGAACCGCGCGTCGCTGCTGGTAGCGTCCCCGACCGTGACGCAGTCCTACTGGCATCCGTTCGCCGACATGGCCGCGATCGTCGCGGGAGGCGAGCTCGTCCTGGAGCGTGGGGAGGGCTGCTACGTCTGGGGCGTCGACGGCACCCGCTACCTCGATGCGACGGCCTCCCTGTGGTACTGCAACGTCGGTTGGGGCCGGGCCGAGATCGGCGAGGCCGCGGCGGCGCAGATGGCGAAGCTCCCGACCTACTCGAACTTCGGCGACATCGTGACCCCGGTGACGCTCGAGCTGGCGGATCGGGTCGCGGGTCTCGCCCCCGTCCCGGGCTCCAAGGTGTTCCTCACGAGCGGTGGCTCCGACTCGATCGACACCGCCACGAAGATGGCCCGGCACTACTGGCAGCTCCTCGACGAGCCGGACCGCACGATCCTCGTCCGCCGGGAGAAGGCCTACCACGGGATGCACACCGCCGGGACCTCGCTCGCGGGCATCCCGGCGAACGCCGCCGGGCACGGCGCGCTGATCCAAGACGTGCTGGAGGTGCCGTGGGACGACCCGGACTCGCTGCGCGCGGCGATCGACGACGTGGGCCCGGATCACGTCGCGGCGTTCTTCTGCGAGCCGGTGATCGGGGCTGGCGGCGTGTTCCCCCCGCCCGACGGCTACCTGGAGGCCGTCCGTGCGGTGTGCCGGGACACGGGCGTCCTGTTCGTCGCGGATGAGGTCATCACGGGGTTCGGCCGATGCGGCGACTGGTTCGCCTCTACCCGCTTCGGGTTGGAGCCGGACCTCGTCGTCTGCGCGAAAGGGATCTCGAGCGGCTACCTGCCGTTGGGCGCGGTCCTCGCCTCACCGGGCGTGGCCGAGCCGTTCTGGGCCGAAGGCGCGGGGATGTGGCGCCACGGCTACACGTACAGCGGCCACGCGGCCGTCGCGGCGGCGGCGCTCGTGAACATCGACATCCTCGAGAACGAGGGACTCCCTGCCCGCTCGAAGGCGATGGAGGGCGCGCTGCTCGACGCGTTGAAGCAACTGACCGATCACGACCTGGTCGAGGACGTGCGCGGGGGCGTCGGGCTGCTCGCCGCCGTGCAGCTCCGCGAGGACCTGGTGACTGCCGATCCGGCCCTCGGTGCCCGCGTCGGCGCCGCGACTCGCGAGGCCGGCGTGCTCGTTCGGCCGTTGGTCGGCGGCGCGCTCGCCGTGAGCCCTCCCTTGATCATCGAGGAGTCACAGCTC
>JBOGVC010000073.1:0-6952 GCA_050695275.1 Actinomycetota bacterium
AGCGCGAGCACCAGCATCAGCCAGTCCCAGGTCTTCCAGAAGAGGCTGGCCCACCGGAGCTGGATGAAGGCGAAATCGACGCGGTCCACCCCTTCCTCGAAGACGTGCATGATCAGGACGTGCCCGACGGCGAGGAAGAGCAGGATCAGGCCGGAGATCCGCATGAAGAGCCAGGCCCAGAGCTCGAAGCCACCCACGGGGCGGCCTCGTCCGGCGCCGACGGGCTTCCCCTCGGGGAGCGGCGCTTCGGGACGAGCCTCGGTCGTCGCGGACATCCGCGTCAGCCCTCCAGGAGGAGCTCGATGATGGCCGAACCCATGATCCACGTGATCGGGATCATCGATCCGACGAACAGCAGGGCGGTCGCGATGCCCAGGAACCGGATGTGGCGTGTCAGACCCGGGAAGAAGTCGATCAGCATGATCTTCACGCCGTTGAAGGAGTGATACAGGACGGCCGCAACGAGACCGAGCTCCAACATCCGGATGAACGGGTTGTGGTAGACGGACGCTACCCGGTTGTAGGCGTCCGGCCCCCAGCCGACCACCGCCGTGTCCACGACGTGGGCGAAGAGGAAGAGGATGATCGCGAGGCCGCTCACGCGGTGGAGGAGCCAGCTGTACTGGCCCTCGTGGCCCTTGTAGAGCGGGCCGAACTGGCCCTTCCGTTTGGTCTCCGCGCTCACCGAGGCTCAGCTTATCGTCGGCGCCGGTGCGTTCCCCGGTCCCACCTCAAGGGGTCCCGCCCGCGATCCGGGCGAGGGTTCGAAGTTCGTTGCTCACGCGACGCGGATCGCGACCAGGACGCCGTCGCGGGTGGGGACGATCGTCGAGACGTAACGCTCGTCGTCGGCGATCAGCCGGTTGTGCTCCAAGACGGCCTCCGTGTAGTGCGGGCGCGTGTCCTCCGGATCCTCCACGGCCACCCGTCCGTACCACAGCACGTTGTCGCAGACGTACAGACCGCCGGTCCGGATCCGGTCGCTCGCCGCTCGCCATGCAGCGGGATACCCGTCCTTGTCGATGTCGTTGAAGACCACGTCGAAATCGCCCTCGAGCTGTCCGAGCTCGTGCACCGCGTCGCCGACGTGGAACCGCACGCGGTCGGCGAGCCCGGCCCGTCGGAGGTACTCGGCGGCGCGCACCTCGTTCTCCGGGTCGCCGTCGGTGAGGTGGACCTCGCCCTGGTTGCCGACGGCGCGAGCGTGCCAGTACGCCGAGTATCCGAACCCGGAGCCGAGCTCCATGATCCGCTCGGCACCCGCCGCACGAGCGAGCACCTCGAGAGTCACGCCGACGTTGCGCCCGACGATCGGGAACCCCTGCTCCCGGGCGTACGACTCCATCTCGAGGAGGACGGGTTCGTCCCACCGTCGGAGCCGTTCCTCCATGTACGTCTCGATCCGCGGGTCGACGATGTCCATCCGACCGAGCCTACCTGTGGACGAGTTTCGCCAGGTAGACCATCGCCGCATCGAGGGCGATCGGCTCCCCGTACCACTGATCCGAGTACGGCTCCACCTCGACGAGATCGAGCTCGGTGTTCTCCAAGAGGAGACGGAGATCCGCCGGGGCGTAGCACCTGAGCGACTGGGTCACGGCGTCGTCCTCGTGACCCGTCCGCCACATCCGCTCCGTCATCCGGCTGCCCTCGGCGTCGTAGCCCTCCAGGTAGCGGATCCCGCTGCCTCCGGGAACTCCTCCTCCTCGCCGGCGGTCTTCGCGAAGTACCAGGCGTGAGGACGTCGATCAGGGCGCAGCCTTCGGTCGTCAGCCATCCGCCGATACGGTCCAGGAGGCGTCGCTGATCCGCGTCGTCCCCGATGCCGAACCCGTCGAAGTAGGCGACGACATCGAACGGCCCTCCCGGATCCGCCTCGAAGAAGTCGCCTTCGATCGACCGGAGGGACCCGTTCTGCGTACGCTCCGCGAGCGTCGCGATGTGCTCCGCGAGCATCGGCTGGAGCTCGATCGTCACGACGTCATGTCCGGCGTGGGCGAGGGCCGCCGCCGTGGAGCCGGTCCCCGCTCCGAGCTCGAGGATCCGCTTCGATCCCTCTCCGGCGAGCCGTCGCACCGCGTCGACATGCGGATCCGAGGCCGCGGGATCGAAGTCGGCATACCGGTTCCGCCAGTCGGCCCACTCGTACTGCTTGCGGTAGAACTCCGGTACCCACTCCATCGAGGCCATCATCTCCTCATCGTCGCTACGCTGCCTCCATGGCGGAGGATGCTCGGCGCACGGATTCGGGGATCGAGCTCCAGCCCGTGTACGGGCCGGGCGACGGCGCCGCCGGTCGCGTGGGAGAGCCCGGCGCCTTCCCGTTCACCCGCGGCGTGTACCCCGACATGTACCGGGGGCGGTTGTGGACGATGCGCCAGTACGCCGGGATGGGTTCGGCGGATGAGACGAACCGACGGTTCCGCTACCTCCTCGACCACGGTCAGACGGGTCTCTCCGTGGCGTTCGACCTTCCGACCCAGATGGGGCTGGACTCCGACCACCCGCGCGCCGAGGGCGAGGTCGGCAAGACGGGCGTGGCGATCGATTCGATCGAGGACATGGAACGGCTCTTCGACGGGATCCCCATGGACCAGGTCTCGACCTCGATGACGATCAACGCCACCGCGCCGATCCTGCTGCTCCTCTACGAGCTCGTGGCGGAGGAACAAGGCCTCGACCCCGCCAGCCTCTCCGGCACCGTCCAGAACGACCTGCTGAAGGAGTACGCGGCTCGTGGGACCTACATCTATCCGCCGCAACCGTCGATGCGCCTGATCACGGATCTGTTCGCCTACGCGGGCGAGCGGATCCCGCGCTGGAACACGATCTCGATCAGCGGGTACCACATGCGCGAAGCCGGGGCGACCGCCGCGCAGGAGATCGCGTTCACGCTGGCGAACGGCATCGCGTACGTACAGGCGGCCGTCGACGCCGACCTCGCCGTGGACGACGTGGCGCCGCGTCTCTCGTTCTTCTTCGCGTGCCATATGCACTTCTTCGAGGAGATCGCGAAGTTCCGGGCGGCGCGCCGGATGTGGGCGGCGATCATGCGGGATCGCTTCGGGGCGAAGGACCCACGGTCGCTGACCCTTCGCTTCCACACGCAGACCGGCGGCGCCACGCTCACCGCGCAGCAGCCGGAGAACAACATCGTGCGCACGGCGCTGGAAGCGATGGCGGCGGTCCTGGGAGGCACCCAGTCGCTGCACACCAACTCGTTCGACGAGGCGTTGGCGCTGCCGACCGAGCAGGCGGTGAAGATCGCGCTCCGGACCCAGCAGGTCCTGGGCTTCGAGACGGGCGTGGCCGAGACGGTCGACCCGCTCGGTGGCTCCTACTACGTGGAGGCGCTCACGGACGAGCTGGAACGCGTCGCGACCGAGATCGTCGAGAAGGTCGACGCGATGGGGGGCGCAGTCCCTGCGATCGAGGCCGGCTACTACCAGGACGAGATCCACGAGGCGGCGTTCCGGATCCAACGAGGGATCGAGACGGGCGAGCGGATCGTGGTCGGCGTGAACCGGTTCGTCGATGCCGACGGCAAGGATGTGGAGCTCCAACGGATCTCCGCCGAGGAGACGGCCCAGCAGATGGCGCGGCTCCGGGACCTCCGCGCGTCGCGAGACGGGCCCGCGGTGGATGCCGCGCTCCTCCAGGTGGAGGAGACGGCGCGTGGGACGGGCAACCTCCTCCCGCCGATGCGTGAGGCGCTCCGTCTGCGATCGACGCTGGGCGAGGTGTCCGACGCGCTCCGTCGCGTGTTCGGGGAGTATCGCGCGGCCCGCTAGGTGCAGCGGCTAGGCTCGGCGCCATGGACGTGGCGGTGATCGGAGGTACGGGGGCGGAGGGCTTCGGCCTTGCCGTGCGGCTCGCGAAGGCCGGGCATCACGTGACGATCGGCTCCCGCGATGCCGGACGAGGAGCCGAGTCAGCCGCCAAGGCGAGCCAGCTCGCCGGCGAAGCTTTGGACGGTACCGACAACGCCACCGCGACGTCGGGCGCCGGGAGCGACGGCGTGGTCGCGGTCACCGTTCCCTTCGAGGGCCATGCCGAGATCTACCGCTCGATCAAGGACGCCGTCGCCCAGGGCGCCGTGGTCCTGGATGCCACCAGCCCCCTCGCGACGGCGGTCGGCGGCCGACCCTGGCAGGTGCTGCGTCCGTGGCACGGGTCGGCCGCGGAACAGGCGAAGGCGATCCTCGGCGACGGACCTCGCGTCGTCGCCGGCCTCCACACGATCGCGGCCGAGGCTCTGCAGGCCCTCGACCATGAGGTCGACAGCGACGTGCTCCTGTGCGCCGACGACCCCGAGGCGAAGCAGCGCGTCGGCACGCTGATCGATGGCATCCCCGGCATGCGATGGGTGGATTGCGGGCGGCTGGAGATGGCGCGGGTGGCGGAGCCGCTCACGGCCCTCCTCGTGTCGATCAACCGCACCTACAAGGTGAAGGACTCCGGGTTCCGGATCGTCGGCCGTGAGGCCTGGGGAGCGTCGCCCTAGTCGATCACCGCGAGGACCTGCCCGGTCTCCACGACCTGGCCGGCGTGGATCGGGAGGTCGGTGACCTCGCCGTCCCGCGTCGACGGGACGTGGTTCTCCATCTTCATCGCCTCGAGGATGCAGATCACGTCGCCCGGGCGGACCTCCTGGCCCTTCTCGACCAAGACCTTCACGATCGTGCCCTGCATCGGCGCGAGGATCTCGCCGTGCACGTGCTCCCCGTGGTGCGCGTCGGGGGACACCGGGGGTCGAGGGGCGGGCTCCCTCCGTTCGTCGAAGATCCGGACCGGGACACGGCGTCCGTCCACCTCGACAAGGATGTCCGCCGGCCGGTTGGGGGTCGCGCCGGACGAGGCGAGATCCGGGTGCGCCGGCAGCTCCGCGCCGGCGAGGGCGCGCTCCAACCACGTGGTCGTGTGCCTGCCGGCTCGGAACTCCTTCGATTCCAGGATCCACCGGTGCACCGGGATCGTGGTCGGCACGCCCTCCACCCGGAACTCGTCGAGCGCTCGGAGCATCCGGACCCGGGCCGTCTCGCGATCGTGTCCCGACACGATCAGCTTGGCGAACATCGAGTCGTAGTCGCCGGGGATCTCCCGGCCCTGCTCGATCGCGGAATCGACCCGCACGAACGGGCCCGCCGGCTCCCGGTACCGGGTGACCCGTCCCGGCCCGGGCAGGAAGTTCCTGCCGGGGTCCTCGGCGTTGATGCGGCACTGGATCGCGGCTCCGCGCGGAGCGGGGTCGAGCGACAGCCGCTCGCCGAGCGCCACGCGGATCTGGAGCCCCACCAGATCGAGGCCCGTCACCATCTCGGTCACCGTGTGCTCCACCTGGAGCCGGGTGTTCATCTCGAGGAAGTAGAAGTCCCCGTCCTCGTCCATCACGCACTCGATCGTGCCGGCGTTCACGTAGCCGGCTTCCCTCGCCAGGGTGGTGGTCGCTTCGGCGAAGCGCTCACGGACCTTCTCGTCGAACAGCGGCGACGGCGTCTCCTCGATCAGCTTCTGGTGACGGCGCTGCACGGAGCAGTCGCGTTCGCCCAGGAAGGAGACGTTGCCGTGCGCATCGGCCACGATCTGGGCCTCGACGTGGTGGGCCCGATCGACGTAGCGCTCGAGGAACACCTCGGCCCGTCCGAAGTACGACTTCGCCTCACGTGCGGCGCGCTTGAGTGACTCCTCGAGGTGGTCGGCGTCGCGCACGACGTGCATGCCCTTGCCGCCTCCGCCGAACGCCGCCTTCACCATGAGCGGGAACCCGATCCGGGCGGCCTGCTTCTTCGCCTGCGCGAGATCCACCGGTTCGCGCGTCCCCGGGACGATGGGCATGCCCGCCGCGTCGGCGACACGTCGGGCGGTGGCCTTGTCGCCCATCGTCTCGATCACCTGCGAGGGAGGGCCGACGAACCCGAGCCCCGCGTCCTCGACCGCCTTCGCGAACGCCGCCCGTTCCGCGAGGAATCCGTACCCGGGGTGCACGAGCGTGGCCTTCGACTTCACGGCGACCTCCATGACCCGGTCGATCGCGAGATAGGACGACGACGCCAGTCCCGGTCCGATCCGGAAGGACTCGTCGGCCATCTCGACGTGGAGGGCGTCACGGTCGGCGTCGGAATAGACGGCCACCGTGGCGATGCCGAGGTCGCGACAGGTCCGGGCGATCCGGATGGCGATCTCGCCGCGGTTGGCGATCAGGAGCTTCTGCTTCCGCGCCATGTGGCGCCACGATATAGCGTCGAGGTCGGTGGACACGTGCTGAGCCGAGAGGCCCTCGAGCGGGCGCTCGCCGCGGCGGGTCTGTCGGCGCCCGTCCGCTGGGACGACGTGACCGAGTCGACGAACGCGACGGCGCTGGTGCTGGCGGCCGAGGGGGCGCCGTCCTGGACGCTCGTGGCCGCCTCGCATCAGACGGCCGGCCGGGGCCGGCAGGGACGCGTCTGGCGGGACCGGCCCGGATCGGCGCTGCTGTGCAGCCTCGTGCTCAGACCCGATTGGCCGCCGGACAGGGTCGGACTCGTGTCGCTCGCGGCGGGGGTGGCCATGGCGGAAGCGATCTCGGAGATCGTGGGCGTGGAGATCCGCTGCAAGTGGCCCAACGACCTCATGTCCGGCGACACGAAGATCGGCGGGATCCTCGGTGAGGCGCAGGTCTCCGCCGAAACTATCGCGCACGTCGTCGTGGGGATCGGCGTGAACATCGACGTCCCCGAGGGCGTCCCGGGGGCCGGGGCGATCGGGAAGGTGGACGAGGAGGCCCTCCTCGCGGGCTTCCTGCGTCGATGCTCGTCGATGCTGGGGGCGTCCGCCGAGGAGATCGTGCCTCGGTGGCGGGCCGTCTCCCGGACCCTGGGCCGCCGCGTCGAGGCCACCACCGTCGATGGCGATGTCGCACGCGGAGTGGCGGTCGACATCGACGACACCGGCGCGCTGCTGATCGATACGGACG
>JBOGVC010000074.1:0-15306 GCA_050695275.1 Actinomycetota bacterium
GTGCCGGCGGGGGAGACCGTCGTGACGACCTACACGTTCCCGGAGGTCAAAGGCTCGCTGATCTTCGGCTGCCACCTTCCGGGGCACTACGACTTCGGCATGCGAGGTCTCGTCACGATCGGCTAGACGGGACGTCGACGACGGTTTGACAACGTTCGCTGGTCGTCCATACCGTTCGGGTACGAACGAGTCTCGGGGAGGACGGAACTGAGCGGGCGCGTCGAGGTCGAGGGCGTCGAGGTCTCAACCGACCACTGGATCGGCGGCGAGCGTGTCCCCTCCCGCTCGACCTTCACCGATATCTCGCCGATCGACGAAGAGCCGATCGCGGAGGTTGCCCGCGGCGGCGTCGAGGAGGCGAACGCCGCCGTCAAGGCTGCCAAGAAGGGTTTCGAGACCTGGGGCTCGATGTCGCTCAAGGAGCGCGCCGAGATCCTCCACCGGGTCGGCGAGCTGATCGAGGAACGGGCGCCGGAGATCGCCAAGGTCGAGACCCGAGACAATGGGTCGCTGCTCCGCTCGATGACGAACTCCGTGATCCCGCGGGCCGGCTACAACTTCCACTTCTTCGCGGACCATCTCGGGAAGCTCGACGAGCTCGAGGACTTCGAGACGCGCGGGCACACCAATCACGTGAACTGGGACCCAGCCGGCGTCGCTGTGGTCATCACTCCGTGGAACGCACCCTTGATGCTCGCCACGTGGCGCATCGCTCCCGCGCTCGCGGCCGGGAACGCCGTGATCGCGAAGCCTCCGGAGTGGGCGCCGCTCACCGCCTCGCTGCTCGCCGACATCACGCGCGACGCCGGGATGCCCGACGGCGCGTTCAACGTGGTCCAAGGGATCGGCGAGGAGGCGGGCGCCGCACTGGTCGCCCATCCCGACGTCGGTCGCGTCGCGTTCACGGGATCGGTTGGGACCGGCCGGCTCGTCGCGGCCTCCGCCGGGGCGAACCTGACGCCCGTGTCACTGGAGCTCGGAGGCAAGGCGCCGTTCCTGATCTTCGCGGACACCGACCTGGACGCCCCGGTGAAGCAAGCCGTGAACCAGTTCGACAACGCCGGGCAGGTCTGCCTCGCGGGCACCCGGCTGCTGGTCGAGGACGCGATCTTCGAGGAGTTCCTCGCCCGATTCACCGAGGCTTCGGCGGCCATCCGCCAGGGCGACCCGCGCGAGGAGACGTCCGACATCGGCCCGTTGATCACGCGGGAGCACTTCGAGCGCGTCGACGGCTTCGTGCAACGCGCGAAGGGGGAGGGCATCGAGGTTGTCTTCGGCGGCGGACCGAATGAGGAGCTGGGAGGTCTGTACTACCGGCCCACGGTGTTCCTCGAGCCGCCGCCGGGGTCCGAGATCCTCCAGCAGGAGGTCTTCGGACCGGTGCTGACGCTCCAGCGCTTCTCCGGCGAGGAGGACGGCGTCGCGAAGGCGAACGACACCTCGTATGGCCTCTCGGCCATCGTCTACAGCGGCGACCAGGAGAAGGCGGATCACGTCTCCTCGGCGCTCGTGGCCGGGACCGTGTGGGTCAACTGCTTCTACGTGCGCGACCTCCGCGTTCCGTTCGGCGGGTCGCGGAACAGTGGGATCGGCCGCGAGGGTGGCTTCTGGAGCTTCGACTTCTACGCGGACGTGAAGAACGTCGTCACCGCACCCTGGGACTGACCGAGGGAGAGCTGAGAGGAGTTCCGATATGGGAGAGATCGTCGGCGCGGGGATCGTTTCGCACGTCCCCACGATCATGTTGCCGGAGGAGACCCGGCTCGAGATCAACGACGGGAAGGAGATCACGCTCGTCCCTGGGCTGCGGCGGCTCCGGTCCGAGGTCCTCGACCGCGTGGGGGCCGACACGTTCGTCGTGATGGACACGCACTGGGAGGTGACGTTCGAGCACATCATCACGGCGCACGAGAAGCGCGAGGGGATCTTCACGTCGCACGAGCTCCCGCGCGGGATGCGCCAGATCCCGTACGACATGCCGGGCGACCCGGAGCTCGCGTTCGCGGTGTCCCAGCAGGCCGAGGGCCGGGACGACACGTGGGTGCTCGCCTCCGACGACCCATACCTCCCGATCTTCTACGGCACCGTGAACATCTGGTCTTACCTGAAGGAGGGATCGGAGAATTGGGTGAGCGTCGGCATCAACCAGTGCGGGACCACCGAGGATTTCCTCCTGCTCGGTGAGCTGATCGGGGAGGCGGTGCTGTCCCTCGACCGGAAGGTCGTGCTGCTGGCGAGCGGCGGCTTATCGCACCGATTCCTGCCGTTCCGTGAGCTCCGGGGCCGCGAGAGCTCGGATCCGATGAAGAACATCATCACGCCGGAGGCTCGCGAGGCCGACCTCCACGTGCTCGATCTCCTCCAGAAGGGGGACCACGCGTCGGTGATCGACTGGGTGCCCGAGTACAAGAAGGTCGGGCCCGAGGGCAAGTTCGGGCACTACCTGATCATGGCCGGCGCGCTCGGGGGAGCGTCATGCACGGCGCCCGGCGAGCTGTTCAGCGAGTACGAGGCCTCGGTCGGCACGGGCCAGGTCCACGTGTGGTTCGAGCGCCCGGCGGCCGGTTGGACCGGCACGACGGTGGCGGCATAAGGTTTCGGACGCAAGCGAAGAGAGGGGGCACCGCGTGTCGGACGGGATGGAGAGTGGCGGCTCGGGCTACGAGCGGCTGGGCGGGGCGAAGTTGTCGCTCGTGGACGTCGTCGCGCAATCCGTGGGATTCATGGGGCCGGTCTTCTCAGCCGCCTTCATCATCCCGCTGATCGTCGGCATCATCAGCGCCACCGGCAAGGGCGCGGGCGTGGCGGCCCCGCTCTCGGTGCTGCTGGCCGGCATCGGGGTATTCGCGCTGGGGTGGATAGTGGCGCAGTACGCGAAGCGGATCCATGCCGCGGGCGCGCTGTACGACTACGTCTCGAACGGTCTCGGCCGGATCGTGGGCGGCGCCGCCGGCTGGCTCTACTACGCCGGCACGATCGTGCTCACGACGGGTCTCGGGGTCCTGATCGGTGGCTACATCCACGACACGCTGCTGGCCGAGTTCGAGATGGAACCGCTCCCGATCTGGGCGTGGAACGTCGTCTGGGCTGTGCTGTTGTTCGCGGTCCTCTACTTCGGCGTGCGGATCTCCACCCGGGTGCAGCTGACGCTCGCGCTGGTCTCCGCGGTGGTGGTGCTGGCCTTCTTCGTCTACGTGATCACGCAGGTCGAGACGAACGACGCCGCACGCGCCTTCAACCCGGATGAGGCACCCGACGGGATCACGGGGGTCCTCTTCGGAGTGCTGTACGGCGTCCTGATCTTCGTGGGGTTCGAGACCGCCGCGAACCTCGCCGAAGAAGCGCGGCAGCCGAAGAAGGCGATCCCGAGGGCCGTGCTGTTCTCGGTCATCGTCGTCTCGATCTTCTACCTGATCGCGTCCTACACACAGGTGGCCGGGTTCGGCTTCAGCGTGGAGACGTTCGCGTCGGCCGCCGCTGCCCCCCTCTTCGCGCTCGCCTCACCCCAGGCCGCGGGTGGATTCGGGTCGACCACGCTCGTGCGGGTGATGGAGCTGGTCGTCTTGCTCGACATCATGGCCGTGGGGATCGGAGCCGCTGTCGCCTCGACCCGTGGGGTCTTCGCCATGGCGCGCGACCGTAGGTTGCCGGGACCGCTCGCGATCGTCTCGAAGAAGCACCAGACCCCCGTCGCCGCGATCGTGTTCCTGATGGTGGTCCAGGCCGCGTTCATCCTTGGGACCGAATTCTGGGAGGACCTGTTCGCGATCCCGGAACTGCCCCACTACTTCGCGATCTTCGCGTGGGCATCCACGTTCGGCGGTTTCGCGCTCGTGGTCGTGTACCTGTTGATGGCGGTCGGAGCGCTCGTGGGGTTGCGCGATCATCCGCGGTACGGCGGCGTCGTGCTCGCGGCCGTCGTGGGGATCGCGCTGACCGGCGGCGCGATCTACGGCTCGTTCGCCGACGTGCCGAGGCCCACGCTCCTCGCGCCGATCTACGCGCTCATCTGGGCAGGGGTCGGGCTCCTCTACATGCTGGTCTTCCGGGGACGGAGGCCGGCCCGTGTCGCGCTCGCCGACCTCTCGACCGGCGAGGAGGGCTAGGGATCGGAGGGCGACGGGCCAGAGGGCTAAGGACCAGGGAAGCGGAGGCGAGTCCCGGAAGGATGGAGGCACCTGACCGACCGCTGCGGCTCGATGCGCCTCGCGAAGAGGCGCTCGAGCACGCGGCGAAGCTCGTGGCGGAGGCGTGGCGGAGCTTCGACCGCGCCCGGCCGGAGGAACCGCCGCTCGACGAGCGGCTCCGGTCGCTCCTGAGGTCTGGGCTCCCGTCCGAGCCGGTCAGCGTCCACGAGGCGCTGGACGACGCGTTCCGCGCACTCGACGAATCGATCGCACAGCCGCGTCCGCGCTATTTCGCATTCATCGGGTCGTCCGGGCTGGAGATCGGCGCCCTCGGCGATCTCCTCGCCGCGACGTACGACATGAACCTCGCCGTGGACGCCCGCGCCGCGACTCTGCTGGAGCAGCAGGCCGTCCGATGGGTGGGGGAGTTCATCGGCTTCCCTGCGACGAACGGCGCGTTCACGAGCGGCGGCACGATCTCGAACATGACGGCGCTGGCGGCCGCGCGCGAGCGAGCCTTGCCGAAATCACGCGCCACCGGCCTCGGCGGGCTGACCTGCGTCGTGTACGCGTCGGCCGAGGTGCACTACTCGATCACGCGCGCAGTGGAGCTCCTCGGCATCGGGAGCGACCAGCTCCGAGACATCCCCATCGACGACGAACACCGGATGCGCCCCGACCTGCTGGCCGAAGCGATCGACCGCGACGTGGCCGACGGCGTCACACCCGTCGCCGTCGTCGCCACCGCCGGGACCACGCTGACCGGCGCGATCGACCCGATCGCACCGATCGCGGACATCTGCCGGGATCGCGGGATCTGGCTGCACGTGGACGGCGCGTACGGTCTGCCGGCTGCGTCGGTCGTGCCGGATCGCTTCGAGGGCGTCGCGCGCGCCGACTCCGTGAGCGTCGACGCACACAAATGGCTCTACGTCCCCAAGGCCTGCAGCGTCGCGCTCGTGCGCGAGCCCGACGCGCTGTCCGAGGCGTTCGCGCACGAGGAGGGCTACCTCCCCCACCAGCGGCACGAGCTGCACGCGGCCGACATCACGCTCGAATACTCGCGACCCTTCCGGGCCCTGAAGCTGTGGCTGGCGTTCCGTGCGCACGGCGCCGATCAGTTCCGGGAGGCGATCCGGCGGAACCTCGCGGAGGCGGACCTGTTGCATCGCGCCGCGTCGGCTCGCGCCGACTTCGAGACGTTCGATGGGCCTCCGCATCTCTCGATCGTTCCACTCCGGCACACTCCGACCGACGTCGAGAACCTCGACGCGCACAACCAGGCGCTGGCTGACGCGATCCAGGCAGACGGCCGTGTGTACCTCGCGTCCGCGCTGATCGAGAACAAGGTCTGGCTGCGGCCGTGCTTCGTGAACTACAGGACGACCGACGACGACGTCCTGGCCATGCTCGACGTCGCGGCGGAGCTGGGGGAGCGGATCGCGAGTCGGCGGTGAGCTCGGACGGACTGCTCCCCGCCGAGCGGAAGGTCCTCGAGGAGCTCGGACACCTGCCTCTGGACTTCCGGGCGATGTGGGCGATCTCGAACGTGTTCCGGAGCGGAGCGGCGCTCCGCCGACACCTGGAATCCACCGTCCTGGCGCCCGACCGGCTCTCGTGGACCGCGTTCACGGCCCTCTGGGTGCTGTGGATCTGGGGAGAGATGGAGGCGCGGGAGTTCGCGGGAGCGGTCGGCATCTCCCGTCCCACGGCGAGCGGCGTGCTGTCCACGCTCCAGGCGCGGCGGTACGTCCGCCGGAGGAAGGCCGCGAAGGACGGTCGCGTCGTCCTGGTCTCGCTCACCCCGAGCGGGCGGAAGAAGATCGAAGAGCTGTTCCCACGGTTCAACGAGGAAGAGCGGAGATTGGCGTCGGTCCTCGAGCCGACCGAGCAGGACGGGCTCGCGTCGATGCTCCGCTCGCTGACCCGTGGCGTCCAGGCCGACATGACCGGACCGGCTGCGCGCGAGCGCTAGAACGCCGCGACGCGCTCGACGATCCGCTCGAACAGCGACGGGATCTCGCCGGGATCGTCGGTGAACTGACTCGGCTTCACGCAGATCGTCGTGAAGCCGCGCTCGACCTGCCCGGGGATCGCGTCGAGAGCGTCGTCCAGATCGGCGACGCCGTCCGCATCGGGGAAGCGGCCGCGCGTCCCGCCGACGAGCTCGAGCTGGTCGAGGTCTCGCCCCGCGGCGGCCATCGACTCGCGAAGACGATCGAGGTCGTCGTCGCTCGGGCGGCCGAGCGGGTTGAACCCGTGTCCGTATCGCACGAGGCGTCGCAGCATCGCATCGTGCAGCCGCCTCCCCCCGAACCACAAGCGTGGTCCGTCGGTGCGGAACGGCTTCGGCTCCAGATACACCTCCTCGAAGCGATAGTGCTGCCCTCGGAAGGTGGCCGGCCCCGGACGCCAGAGCGTCTCCCAGGCGGCCAGATGCTCGTCGAGACGCTCGCCGCGGGTCTCGAACGGCACGCCCAACGCCTCGTACTCGGCCCGATGCCAGCTCACCGTGGGCTGCACGACCAGGCGGCCGGCGCTGAGGACGTCGAGGGTGGCGAGCTCCTTCGCGAGGAGGAGGGGGTGGCGCAGCGGCGGGATCACCGCGCCGGCGACGAGCCGGATCCGGTCGGTCACCGCCGCCACCGCGGCCAGGAGCAGGAGCGAGGAGGGCCACGGCGTGCGCGGATCCTGGTTCCCCGGCAGCGCGTAGTCGCGAGGGTTGGCCTGCCTCCCGTCGGCGTCCGATCCGCGACCGAGGACGACGTGCTCGCTGACCATCACGGCGTCGAAGCCGGCCCGCTCCGCGTCCACGGCCATCCGAACGAGTCCTCCGAGATCCCTCGGGGGGACCAGCGTGTGGTTCTCGCTCAGGATGCAGACGAGTCGCACCGGTCGCTCAGATGTGCTCGAAGTACCGGCGCCGCTCCCACTCCGTGACGGCGTCGGGTGCGAGGAACCGCTCCCACTCCCACCGGCCGGCCTCCGTGTAGTGGGCCACGGCGGCCTCGCCGAAGACGTCCTTCGCGAACGCGCTCGCGCGGAAGGCGTCGACGGCTTCCCCGAGGGTGGACGGGAGGGGTGAGACCGGGTCCGCGTACGCGTCCCCCTCGAGCGGATCGCCCGGGTCGGTGTCGTTCGCGATCCCGTCGTGTGCGGAGGCGAGGAGCGCGGCGATCGAGAGGTACGGGTTCGTATCGGCGCCCGGCACGCGCCATTCGAGCCGTGTCTCATCCGCAGAACCGGCGAGAACCCGGCACGAGACCATCCGGCTGTCCCAGCCCCACGACGCTCCGTTGCCGCTGAACTCGCCGCTCGTCGTCCTCCGATAGGAGTTCACGGTCGGGGCGTACAGGAGCATCAGCTCCGGAGCACGCTCGAGCACCCCGCCCACGGCGGCCCGGAGCCGCGCGGACGTTCCGCGCACGCCGTCCGGGTCCGCGAACGCGTGCCCGCCGTCCACGTCGACCAGCGACAGGTGGAGGTGACACGAGGACCCGGTCGTCGTCCCGAAGGGCCTGGCCATGAACGTCACCGCCATCCCCGAGGCCGCTGCCATGTCGCGGAGGCAGAGCTTGAAGAGCGCGTGCCGGTCGGCCATCTCGAGGGCCGCCGTGTGCCGGAGGTTGATCTCCCACTGTCCGAGACCCCATTCGGCCTGCGAGGTCCACGGATCCAGGCCGGACGCACCGAGCGCCTCCCGCACCTCGGCGAAGAATCCCTCGTCGCGGTCCCCCGCCTGGATCGTGTAGTCCGCACGCGCGAGCGTCGTCGGTCGGAGCGACCCGAACGCGTCATCGCGTCCCTCGTCGTACGTGCCCCGGTAGAGGGCGAACTCCAGCTCCGTAGCGACCAACGCTTCGAGGCCGGTGTCGGCGGCCCGCTCGAGCTGCCGTCGGAGGATCGTTCGAGGCGCGACCTCGACGAGACCGCCGCCGATCTCAGCGAAGTCCGCCATGCAGATCGCGGTCCGGTCGAGCCATGCCGCCGGTCGCAAGGTCGAGAGGTCGGGGACCAGGAGAACGTCGTGCCAGCCTGTGTGATGGCCCGTGTAGGCCTGGGTCGGTCCCGGCCACTGCTCGATGTCCCAGCCGAGGACGCACGAGGACAGCGCCACACCCTCCTCGACCAGAGCCGAGAAGACCGCCGGTGCGAACCGCTTCCCGACGAGCCGGCCGGTCACGTCGGCCGACGTCACGATCACCGTGCGGAACCCCTCGGGCACGAGGTCTTCGGGCCGCAGACTCACGTCGCGAGCCACCCGCCGTCCACCGGGAGCTGCGCTCCGGTGATGTACGAGGCGTCGTCCGAGAGCAGGAACGAGATCGCGGCGGCGACGTCCTGCGGCTCGCCGAATCGCGGGACGAGGACCCGGTCCTTGATCGAGTCCCACGCCTCGGGCGATCGAGGGTCGCCGCCGGGGATGAATCCCGTCGCGACCGGCCCGGGGGCGACCGCGTTGACGCGGATCGACCGCGGCGCGAGCTCGACCGCCAGCGCTTTCGTGAGCATGCGCACCCCGCCCTTCGAGGCGCTGTAGTGCACCTGCGGGTGCCCGCTCGACGCCGCGACGACCTCGGCCTCGATCGTCGACAGGTTCACGATCGCGCCGCCCCCGGCCTCCGCGATGGCCGGGGCGACCTCACGGGTGACGAGGTACATGCCCTTCAGGTTCGTATCGAGCACGAGGTCCCACTCGTCCTCCTCGAGCTCGTCGAGCGGCGACATGCGGACGAGACCCGCGTTGTTCACGAGGTACCGCGGGCGGCCGAGCCGCTCGACGACACCGTCGAGCGCTGCCCGGATCTCCGAGCGGTCGCGGACGTCGGCGCGGAAGGCGGCGGCTTGGCCGCCGTCCCCGACGATCGTCGAGGCGGTCTCCTCCGCCCGGTCGAGCGCCACGTCGAGCACGGCAACGGCCGCACCCTCGCCGGCGAGGCGTCCGGCCGTCGCCCGGCCGATCCCGGAGCCCGCGCCCGTGATGATCGCGACCCGGCCGCCGTGATCGAACGTCACGGCGACGCCTCCTCGACCGTGGGGGATCGCCAGGGGAGGGAGGTCGTGTCCACGACGGTCGCACCTCCGTCGACCGTCAGGGCGGCGCCGTTCACGTACGACGCCTCGTCGCTGGCGAGGAACGCGCAGCAGGCGGCGACCTCCTCAGGGGTGCCGGCCCGTCGGAGCGGGACTGGTCCGTTCACCAGCGCGTAGGCGTCGTCCAGCGAGATCCCTCGTTCCGTGGCGATCTCGGCGATCGCGCTATCGCCCATCGGTGTGTGGATCCACCCCGGACAGACGGCGTTGCAGCGGACGCCCGAGGGGCCGTAGTCCAAGGCGACGGAGCGCATCAGCGCGAGGAGACCGGCCTTCGAGACCTCGTAGGCCGTGCTCTGGGGGGAGGCCACGAGCCCGGAGACCGAGGACACCAGGACGACCGACGGGCCGGGTCGGCGAACGAGAGAGGGCAGGGCGGAGCGCAGGAGCTGCATCGCGCCCGTGAGGTTGACGTCCAAGGTCCTTCGCCAGTCCTCGTCCGAGACCTCGCCCGCGGCGCCGCCCAGTCCGAGGCCCGCGTTCGCCACCACGACGTCGAGCCCGCCGAACCGCTCGACCGTCGCGTGGATCGCCGCATCCACCGCCTCGCGTGAGGACGTGTCGCCGGGGATCGCGACCGCCCCGGTCGCGGTGGCGACCTCGTCGAGCGGCTCGGGACGCCTCCCGGTGATCGTCACCTCGGCGCCCTCGCGCCTGAACAGCGCCGCGGTGGCCGCACCGATCCCGGTACCGCCACCGCTCACGATCGCGACCTTGCCCTCGAGTCGCATCCCTTCCCCTCGCCGCCAGGGAGCGAACCGTAGCGGAAGCGAGCGGACTACGCTCTCGCTCGGGGAGCGCACACCGCGGCGATAGGGAATGAGAAGGAGCTCGGATGACGGTCGGGGAGACCATCACGCTCGAGGAGCTCGAGCGGGACCCGTACCCGATCTACGCGCGGCTTCGCGACGAGGAACCGGTGAGCTGGGTGCCCGCCGTGCAGCTCTGGCTCGTCACGCGCCATGACGACGTACGAGCCGTGGATCTGGATCCCGACACCTTCACGGGTGCGACCGACCCCTCGACGCTCAACCGGACGATGGGCGTGAACATGCTCGGGTCGGAGGGATCACACCAGCGGTGGGTCCGCGAGATCGTCGAGCCCCCGTTCCGGCCTCGTGACGTCGAGGATCGGACGCAGGGGATGATCCCGAAGCTCGCGCACGAGCTGATCGACGCGTTCGTCGATCGAGGGCACGCCAACCTGTTCACGGACTACGCCGACCCGATGAGCGTGCGGTCTCTGCAGTTCATGCTCGGGCTCGACGAGGTGCCCTGGAAGGACCTGCTTCGATGGAATCAAGGGCTCATGCTCGGCCTTGCGAACTTCGAAGGTGATCCGGACAAGCAGCGCCCGGCTGATCGAGCGAGCGCCGAGCTCGGGCTCGCGATCGAGCGGGTTCTGGACCGGCTCGAGCGGGAGCCCGACGGATCGGTCCTGTCGTGGATGCTCCATCACGAGGACGACGGCCGCCGGATGTCTCGCGAAGAGATCGTGGCCAATACGAAGCTGATGCTCTCCGGTGGGCTGCAGGAGCCGAGGGACGTGGTCGCGTTGGTCGTCTGCGCGCTGGGAACCCACCGGGCGCAATTGGACGAGGTCAGAGCGAACCGATCGCTCGTCAAGGGGGCGGTCGAGGAGACCCTCCGATGGGCCGGGCCGGTGGGAACCTCCACCCGTCAGGCGACCCGCGACGTCGAGCTCGCCGGCGTTCCGCTGCCGGCGGGTGCGCTCATCGGTGCCGTCCTGTCTGCTGCGAACCGCGACCCGCGTCGATGGCACGATCCCGATCGGTTCGATATCCATCGCGACGAAGGGGCGCACCTCGCGTTCGCGATCGGGACCCACTTCTGCCTCGGTGCCTGGTTCGGGCGGCACCTGGCCCGGGTCTCGCTCGAGATCCTCCTGGACCGGCTCCCCGCTCTTCGATTGGATCCCGATCGACCGCCCGAGCTGTCGGGCTGGGAGTTCCGCGCGCCGGATGCGACGTGGGTCCGGTGGGATCCACCGTGAGGACGCCCGCGCGGGCCGAGACGATCGGCTCGCTTCTGCGGCCACCGGATCTCCGCGCGGCGATCGAAGCCTTCTATCAGCCCGGTCACTCGGCGGTCCTCGACGAGGAGCGCACGAGAGATCGGACGAAGCTCCAGGCGTTGGAGGACGAAGCCATCCGCGAGGCCGTGCGTCGGCAGATCGACGCCGGCCTCGACGTGGTCACGGACGGCGAGTTCCGCCGGTGGATGTTCATGAACTCCTTCTACGACGCCGTCGAGGGGGTCCGCACGGACAAGACCGTCCGGTTCCGCCACGCCGGAGGCTCCGAGGCGGAGCTCCGGGTCCACGAGATCGTGGCGCGCTTGCGCCCCGCGGATTCGCCGGCAGCGCGTGAGGTCACGTTCCTCTCGGGCGTGACGGAGGGCCATCCGTTCAAGGTCACCTTCCCGGCCGCGTCGATCTTCGGCCATCCGCTGACGACCGTCCCGGATGCGTACGGGTCGCTCGACGAGTTCGTGGACCATGCGATCGAGATCGAACGGGGATTGGTGGCCGACGCGATCGATGCCGGGGCGACCTACGTCCAGTTCGACTTCCCCCTGTACCCCTACCTCGTCGACCCCCTGTGGACCGAGCGGTTCCGGGAGACGGGGGCGGATCCGGCGCACCTCCTCGAAAGGGCGCTCGCCGCCGACCGAGCGGTCGTGCAGGGCATCCCCGAGGGCGTGACCACCGGCCTCCACATCTGCCGCGGGAACTATCGATCCTCGTGGATGTGCGAAGGGACGCTCGAGCCCGTGGCCGAGCGCCTGTTCGGCGACCTGCCGTACGACGCCTTCCTCGTCGAGTGGGACGACCTCGGTCGGGACGGAGGCTTCGAGCCCGTGCGGTACCTGCGGGACGGCTCGACCATGGTGATGGGGCTGATCTCCAGCAAGACACCCGTGGTGGAGCGGGACGAGGACATCCTTCGGAGGATGGAGGAGGCGGCGCGATTCGCGGGCGGACTGGACCGGCTCGCGATCAGCCCGCAGTGCGGGTTCGCATCGGTGATGGTCGGCAATGAGACGACCGAGGACGCCCAGTGGCGCAAGCTCGAGTTGGTGGGACGGGTGGCTGACCGCCTCTGGCCCTAACCTCCCGCGCGTGAGACGGAGACCGCTTCGACGGACGTCCAGCCATCGGTCGCCGAGCCGCGCAGGAAGCTCAGCAACAGCCCGTCAGCCGAATAGCACCACTCGACGTGCTCGTCGCGACCCGTCGCCGCGAAGCATCCGGCAGGGAGCCCGGCGTACTCGGTGGGCGACGCGGCCGCCCTCACTCCGGTGGCGCCGATCGCGGCGAGGATCCTCCCGGGCCGTTGGAAGAAGATGTCCGCTCCCGCTTTGGCGATCGCCTCGGCCGTCCCGATGCGGCGACAGGCATGTGGGTCTCCACTTGGGCAGATCCGGGTGCGATGATGGGTCGAGGTCAGCGTGAAGCGATCGACCGGCGTGGTCACGTCCATCTGCCACCCCGCGGATGGACCCCATACCAAGCTCAGGGTCCCCTGCCGGCTGCATCGCCGTAAGAGGTCCGTTCGGTCCGCTCCGTAATCGTCGTCGAACATCTGACGGAGACAGAGATGTGCGGTTGCCGGCTGTCCCGGCACTCGCCCGGTGGTGCGATAGGTGATGGTCGCGGATGCTCGCGTCCACGCGTCGCCGAGAGTGTCGAGCCGCGTCGCCGCGTCGATCGCCGGGATCGTCGGGGGCGTGGGACTCGCATCGCGCGTCTGGCCGCCTGCACGCTGCCCGGAGCATGCGGCGGCGGTCGTGAGCATCAACAGGATGATCGCCGAGAGGCATGCGCGCGCCGGGTTGCGCGCACGATCGATCGAGAGGATCACGCACGGAGTCTGCGCTTCGCAGCCGAGATACGCGAGGGGTGCTTAGTTCGTCTCGACGCGGACCGGCATGCGCTTGATGCCGTTCACGAAGTCGGAGCGGATCCGCTCGACCGGTCCCGTGAGCTCGATCGACTTCAGCCGTGGCAGCAGCTCCTGGAACAGGATCGTCGTCTCGAGGCGCGCGAGGTGCGCTCCCAGGCAGAAGTGCGGACCACCCGGTCCGAACGTCACGTGGTCGTTCGGTTTCCGGGTGACATCGAAGGTGTAGGGGTCCGGGAAGACCTCTGCGTCGCGGTTGGCGCTGGCGTACCAGGTCACGACCTTGTCGCCGCGCTTGATCTCCGCGCCGCGGAGCTCGACGTCTCGCGTCGCGGTCCGGCGGAAGTGGTGAACGGGAGTGGCCCATCGCAGGATCTCCTCGGTGGCGCGCGGGATCCGCTCCGGCTCCTCCTGCAAGAGCTTGAGCTGCTCCGGGTGCTCCATCAGCGCGAGCATGCCGTGGCTCATCGTGTGCCGGGTGGTCTCGTTGCCCGCGATCATCAACACCCCGAAGTAGTTGTGGAACTCCTGCTCGTTGAGCACGCCCTCGGATTGCGCGACCGTGAGCGCGTTGATCACGTCGTCCTGCGGGTCGGCGAGGCGGACGTCCCGCTGCCGATCCGCGTAGTCGAACACCTCGTAGGCGGCCGGGGAGCGGAAGGGGAGGAGCCGGTATGCCTCGGTGTCATCCCGATCGACGACGGCTCGGGAGAGGTCCGGGTCTTGGTTCGCGATCATCTGGTCGCCCCAGGAGATCAGCTGCGGCGCGTCTTCCTGCGGCACCGTGAAGATCGAGCAGAGGAAGCGGATGGGCAGGTCGCGGCTGATCTCGGGGACGAAGTCGAACTCCCCTTTCGGGAGCGCGCGGTCCAAGACGTCGCGGGCGACGTCGCGGATCCAGTCCTCGTACTTCCCGACCCCGCGAGCGGAGAACCGCTTCGAGCAGATCGCGCGGAGCTCGGTGTGCCGGGGAGGGTCGGTCTCGAGCATCGACTTGCGGATCTCGAGCTGCTCGTCGTCGAGCTCCTCCAAGGAGACGGCGCCGAGCTCGGAGGAGTACGTGCGCCAATCCATGTGGATCGCGGTCAGGTCGTCGTAGCGGGTCACCGCCCAGAAGCCCTGATTGGGCTCCCGCTCCGGGTGCCAGAAGACCGGGTGCTCGGTCCGGAGGTGATCGAACCAGTCGTAGGGGACCTCTTCGACGAACGAATCCGGGTTCGCGAGGTCGATCTCGGGGTGCTCCGCGCCCATCGGCGCATCATACGGGGACGCGGCGGAACCGCCGGCCGGAAGTCAGGCGCCGGATTCCGCGAGCCGCTTCAGGTTCCGCAGGGACGTCATCTGGTCCGACCGGACACCGGGGTACGCGATGTAGAAGATCAGCGGGTTCCCGTTCGAGGTGACCCGTTTCGTCAGGCGGGTGCCGCCGCCGTCGGGTGTGAGCGTGTAGTCGTTCACGTACCAGACGTCCTTCTTGCCCTCCTGGTGCTGTTCCGAGCGGATCGCGAAGTGCCCGGGCTCCTCGTAGGCGACCACGGAGATGTCCGCGCTGACGGGTTTGCCGACGAAGACGCCCGACGAGCGGTAGGCGGCGTCGGATCCGGGCCCCGACCCAGCGGTCTGCTCCATGGTCATCTTGGCCTTCGGGTTCGCCCACCTGGGGTGGGCGGGCACGTCGGCCAGGTGCTCGAAGACCTGCTCCGGTGGTGCGTCGATCGCGATCGAGAACTTCACTCCCGCCATCGGCCTTCCCCTCTCCGCGAGCCTGCAGTATGTAAGCTAAGGCTTACAGCTTGTCAAGGCCACGAGAGATTCCCGAAGCGCTAGAAGAAGGGAAGGTAGTACTCGAGCTCCCACGACGTGACCTCGGTGTCGGAGGTCTCACCGGACGCCACGTACCGATCCCACTCCGCCTGCTTCAGTGCGACGAACGACTCCACGAGCCAGTCGCCCATCTCGGCGGCGAGCTTCGTGTCCTTCTGGAGCTCATCGAGCGCCTCCGCGAGCGTGTTCGGCACGCCGATGTCGGTGTTGGGGTCGGCGCCCGGCACCTGCGCCGGGCCGAGCTCCAGTTCCTCGGTCACCCCGAGCCGCGCGGCGTGGAGCAGGGCGGCGCCCACCAGGTAAGGATTGGCCGCGGCATCGGCCATGCGGTGCTCGAT
>JBOGVC010000075.1:0-2105 GCA_050695275.1 Actinomycetota bacterium
TGGATCTTCCCGCGCTTCGCGTTGAGGTCCCCCATGATGTCGCCCGTGAAGGACTCGGGAACGGTCACCTGGAGCTGCACGATCGGCTCGAGGAGCGCCACGCCGGCCTGCTCGACGACCTCCTTCAACGCGAGCGAGCCTGCGATCTGGAACGCCATGTCGGAGGAGTCCACGGAGTGGAATTTCCCGTCGACGAGCGTGACCTTGATGTCGACCATCGGGTTCCCTGAGAGCACGCCCTCGGACATCGTCTTGACGATGCCCTTCTCGATCGAGGGGATGAACTGCTGGGGGATCGCGCCACCGAAGATCTTGTCCTCGTAGACGAAGCCTTCCCCACGCGGGAGCGGCTCGACCTCGATCTCGCACACCGCGTACTGCCCGTGGCCCCCGCTCTGCTTCACGTGCCGTCCCTGCGCTTTCGCCTTGGCTCGGATCGTCTCCCGGTACGCGATCTTCGCGGGCTTCGCCTCCACCTCGACGCCGAACTTGGCTTTGAGGCGTTCCATCTGCACGCCGAGGTGCGCCTCACCCATCCCGTAGATCACCGTCTCGTGCGTCTCGTCGTTGCGGGCGACGCGGAACGTCGGATCCTCCTCGCGGAGGCGGGCCAGACCGGTGGCGAGCCGATCCTCCTCACCCTTCGTCTTGGGCGCGATCGCGTAGGCGAGGAGGGGCTCCGGGAGCTCCACGGACGCGAGCTGCACCGGGTCGTCCTTCGTGGCGAACGTGTCCCCGGTGTGGGTGTGGGGGAGCTTCGCGACCGCACCGATGTCGCCGGCCGGCACCTCGGAGACGGTCTCGTGCTCCTTGCCCTTGAGCGCGAACAGCTGCCCGATCCGCTCATCGGTTCCCTGCGTCGCGTTGTGCACGGAGCTGTCGGGGCGGACCTTGCCGCTGAACACCCGGAACATCGTGATGTGCCCCACGAAGGGGTCCGACACGGTCTTGAACACGAAGGCGCTGAGGGGTCCGTTGGGATCGGAGGACCGCTCCTTCTCCTCGCCACCCTTCGCGATCACCGTCAGCGGCGCGCGATCCAGCGGGGAGGGGAACTCCTCGACGATGAAGTCCAGCAGCCGATCGATCCCGATCGCCTTGGAGGCCGAGCCGACGAAGACGGGAGCGAGTCGGGCGTTCGTGAAGCCATCCTTGGCGCCCCGCGTGATGACGGCTTCCGGGAGCGTGCCCTCGTCGAGGTACTGCTCGATCAATGCATCGTCGGACTCGGCGACCGCTTCGATCAGTTTCTCCCGCGCAGGGTCCGCGATCTGGTGGATCTCGTCGGGCCACTCGGATTCCTCGGCCTTCGGGCCGGACGGGTACAGGTCCGCCTTCTCGTGGAGCAGATCGGCGATGCCGTTGAACTCGCTCTCCGCGCCGATCGGGAGCTCGAACGGCGCGACCTGGTTCCCGAACGAGGACACCAGCTGGTCGAGCGTCGCCTGGAAGTCCGCGCGCTCACGGTCCAGCTTGTTCACGAAGACGGCGCGAGGGAGGTTCTCCTGGACCGCGAGCTCCCACGCGACCTCGGTCTGGACCTCGACGCCGTCCACCGCGGAGACCACGACGATCACGGCGTCCGCCGCCCGCACCGCCGAGCGAACGTCCCCGACGAAGTCCGCCGTGCCGGGGGCGTCGAGGACGTTGATCTTCACGTCGTTCCACTCGATCGGAGCCATGGAGAGCGACACCGAGATCTGGCGGCGCTGCTCGTCGGGGTCATGGTCCGACACGGTGTTCCCGTCCTCGACCGTGCCCATACGGGTGATCGCACCGGATGCGAAGAGCATCGCTTCCAGCAGCGTCGTCTTGCCGGAACCCCCGTGGCCTACCAGCAAGACGTTGCGGATGTCCTTCGCGTCGTAGGTCTTCAACCGCGGCTCCTTCGGGACGAGGCCCTCGGGCGCTGGAGGCCCTCGGACGCTGGTGAGGGTGAGGTTCGGCCGGATGAACGAGGAATCCTACAGAGTTGCTACGCTCGCCCGACCTGCGATGCGGAGCTTGCTGCGGTTCGAACGCCAGCCACCCGGCACCGCGATCACGCGCTCGGTCCTCGTTGCCGGCGGTGCGCTCGCGGCCGGGGCGGGATTCCTCGTGGTCGC
>JBOGVC010000076.1:0-9167 GCA_050695275.1 Actinomycetota bacterium
TTGGAACGGGTCGATCTTCGCCGGCGACGACATCCCGGCACCCGGCGCTTGAGGCTCGCTATCGCGCGGTCCAGCCGCCGTCGACGACCAGCACGGTGCCGGTGACGAGGCTCGCCGCCGGGGACGCCAGGTAGATCACCGCGCCGGCGACGTCGGTCGTGGTCCCGACGTGACCCACCGGCAGCCGCTCCAGCACGTCGGCGAGGAACTCGGGCCGGTCGAGGCGCTCGGCGGTCCCAGGCGTGCGGATGAACGTGGGCGCCACGCTGTTCACCGTGACCCCGAACGGGGCCCATTCGAGCGCGAGCACCTTCGTGAGCGCGATGACGGCGCCCTTGCTCGCGCTGTAGGCAGCGTGTCGCGGGATCCCCACCAGGCCGGCTTGCGACGCCATGTTGATGATGCGGCCGTGGCGCTGCCCGACCATCCGGCGGCCCGCCGACTGACAGGCGAAGAACAGCCCGCGGACGTTCACGGCGAACAGCTCGTCCCACTCCTGTTCGGTGGCTTCGAGCGCGTCGTGGTTCGTCCCGAGGCCGGCGTTGTTCACGAGGATGTCCAGGCGGTCGAACCGCTCCACGGTCTGCGCAACGGCGCCCTCGGTCGAGCCACGGTCGGTGACGTCGAGCGTGACCGCGACGGCGTCGCCGCCCGCGTCGCGAGCTTCGGCGACCACCGACTCCCCGTCGCCCGGCGAGCGGACGCCGGCTGCCACCTTCGCGCCGGCCGCGGCGAGCGCCAGGACGAGGTCGCGACCGATGCCGCGCCCGGCGCCCGTCACGAGCGCCACCTGCCCGTCGAGGTCGAAGCTGGGTTGCTCCATCACGCCCTGATCCTCTCGCCGGAAGGGTCCCAGAGCGTGTCCTCGACGACCTCGGCATCCACCCATTCCCCGAAGACCTCGATCGAGACCTTCGTACCGATCTCGTCCACGCCCGCGGGGAGGTACGCGAACGCGATGCTCTTCCCGACGGTGTAGCCGATCCCGCCCGACGTCACCCGTGCGACGATCTCGTCGCCGACGCGCACCGGCTCGTTCCCGAGGGTGGACGAACGAGCATCCGCGAGCGTGAGGCAGCGGAGGTGGCGCGTGACGCCCTCGTCGCGGAGCCGGCGGACCGTATCGCGCCCCAGGAAGTCCGCATCCTTGTCGAACGCCACGGCGAAGCCGAGCCCCGCTTCGAGCGGAGAGTCGTCGGGAGTGATGTCGGCGCCCCAGGAGCGATACCCCTTCTCCAGGCGGAGGGAGTCGATCGCCCGGTAGCCGGCGGGGATCAGGCCGTGCGGCGCGCCGGCCTCGAGCAGCCGGTCCCACAGCCGAACCGCGAACTCGGTCGATGGGTACAGCTCCCAGCCCAGCTCGCCGACGTAGGTCACACGCGCCGCGAAACACGGCACGTCCGCGACCTCCACGTCGCGAGCGGTGAAGTATCGGAAGCCCTCGTTCGACAGGTCGTCGTCGCAGACCGACGCGAGGATCTCGCGCGCGGCGGGCCCCCAGATCCCGAGGCACCCGAGGCCTGACGTGACGTCGCGGACGAGGGCGTCTCCTTTCTGGTGCTTCCGGATCCACGCGAGGTCTCGGCTCCCGGAGCCTGTTCCGGTCACGAGCCGGAACCGATCGTCGGCGAGCCGGGTGACCGTGAGATCCGACTCGATCCCTCCACGGCGGTTCAGCATCTGCGTGTAGACGATCCGACCCACGCGGACGTCGACGTCGTTCGCGCAGAGGCGCTGGAGCAGCGCGAGCGCGCCGGGACCCGAGACCTCGAACTTCGCGAAGCTCGTCTCGTCGAACAGCGCGGCGCGTTCGCGAACGGCCAGGTGCTCAGCCACGATCGCCGTCGACCACTGCTCGCCGGCCCAGCCGCGCGGCCGGCGGTCCTCGTGCGCGAGATCCTCGTTCGATCGGAACCAATTCGCCCGCTCCCAGCCCGCCTTCTCGCCGAACTCGGCACCGAGCGATTCCAGGCGCGAGTACGTCGGCGCCATCCGGAGCGGTCGTCCGGCTTCGTTCTCCTCGCCCGGATACCGGACGTCGTAGTGCTTCGCGTAGATCTCGTACGCCTTCGCGAGCGCGTAGTCGCGGCTCGCGTACTGACGCCCGAACCGTCGGACGTCCATCCTCGAGAGATCCATCGAGGGCTCGCCCTCGACGATCCACTCGGCGGTCCACCGACCGATGCCCGCCGCGCCGGTCACGCCGTGCGCGCAGAAGCCCGCCGCCACGAAGAGCCCCGCCACCTCGGTCTCGCCCAGGATGAAGTCGTCGTCGGGCGTGAAGGCTTCGGGGCCGTTGATGAACCGGTTGATCTCCGTCGTCTGCAGCGGCGGGATCAGTCGGAACGCGCCGTCGGCGATCGACTCGAACCGATCCCACTTCTCGGGCAGGAGCCGGTGGTTGAAGTCGCGCGGGATCGGGTCGCTGACGTGCCACGGATCCGGGTTCCGCTCGTAGCCGCCCACGACGAGGCCCCCGACCTCCTCCCGGACGTAGACGAGGTTGTCGGGGTCGCGGAGCGTCGGGAAGTCCGCCCGCACGCCCTCGATCGGGCGCGTGATCAGGTACTGATGCTCCATCGGGACGACGGGGATCTCGACGCCCGCCAGCCGTCCGAGCTCGTGCGCCCAGATCCCCCCCGCGTTCACCACGACCTCGGCCTCGATCGCGCCGTGGTCGGTCACCACGCCCGCCACGCGGCCGTCGCGCACGGTGATCTCCTCCACGCGCACGCCCGTCCGTACGCGCGCGCCTCGAGCCTTCGCGCCGGCGGCGAACGAGAGCGTGAGCCCGGTCGGATCGATGTGCCCGTCGGTGGGGACGAACTGGGCGCCGAGCACGCGCGATGCGTCGATCAGCGGGAACCGCTCGAGGGCCTCCTCCGCCGACACGATCTCGACGGGGAGCCCGAAGGACTTCGCCCAGCCGGCCTGCCGAGCGAGCGCCTCCATCCGGTACGGCGAGGACGCGAGGTGGAGCGTGCCCACCTGGTGCCACCCGGGATCAACGCCCGTTTCCTCCGCGAGCGTCGGGTAGAGGTCTGCCCCGTACATCATCATCCGCGTGTGGCTGACGGAGTTCCGGAGCTGCGCCACGAGGCCGGCCGAGTGGAACGTGGATCCGCTGGTGAGCTCGCCGCGATCCACGAGCAGCACATCGGTCCAGCCGAGGCGGGTCAGGTGGTATGCGATGCTCGTCCCGGCCACGCCGCCGCCGATGATGACGACGCGCGCGCGATCGTCTGCCACTCGCTCAGATCCCCCGCGCGGTCTCGAGCCAGTCGTCGAAGCGCGGGTCCGCCATCGTCGTCGAGAGCCGATCGAAGTGCCTCGTCGCGTACTCCACGTAGTCGATGTCGAGCGTGGACAAGCCCTGCTGGACGACGCCCCACATCGCCTCGCGGAAGTCGGACATGATCCGCATCAGCTTCAGTCGGGCGCGATGCGCATCGGTCGGCGTGTCGAAGTAGAGGGCGAGGAGCCGCTCCTGCGCGTCGTCGGACAGCGCGTTGTTGATCGACAGGTTCCCCAGATCGAAGAACGGATCGCCCATGCCCGCGTACTCGTGGTCCACGACCCAGACGTGACCGTCGCGGAGGAGGAAGTTCGCCTCGAGCAGATCGTTGTGGCAGGGGAGCGAGGGCATCGGATCACTCGCGAACGCGGCCTCGATCCGAGAGGCCTTCTCGTGCGCGCGGTCGAAGGCATCGGGCACCACGACTCCGCGGTCCGCCGAGATCCGTCGGTAGTCCTCCACGATCCGGAACGGGTCGAAGGACGAGGGGAGCGGCGGTCCCGCGTGGATCGCCTTGATCGCATCGACCACGGGGCGCAGCACGTCCTCGCGCTCCAGGTCACCCTCGGAGATTGGATCCGCGTCGATCCACCGGGTGACGAGGCATCCCAGCTCCGGGAGGTAGACGAACACCTCGGGCCCCACGCCGGCCTCGGCGGCTGCGCGGACGGAGTCCTGCTCCGCGGTCCGGTCGATCCCGAGGAGCTCCGTGGACTTCTCGGAGAGACGGAGGAAAAGGGTCTCGTCCCCGGCGGTGACGCGGAAGTTCCGGTTCGTGCGCCCCTCGGCGATCGGGATGATCTCGAGCTCCGTCCCTTCCCATGACGGGATCGCGCGGATCGCCGCGTCGAGCGCGGGATCGGTGGAGGCGTCCGTGGCCATGGCGGCCGAACGCTAGCACCGCGGGCGTGCGGCGGTCGATGAGGCACCGCGTGGATCCCTGGTCGGATCGTCTAGGTCGTTCGGCGGATCGGGTCGAGCCGTCTGCTGCCCATTCCGTCCGTTCGGCGGGGTAGTCCGTAGCCCGGTCGGGGAACGCTCTCGGGTACGGGTCGAGGAGTCTGGTTCTTCCTCGAACCCCCCGGGAACGGAGGAAGGCATGCTCCGGATGGCAGCGCAGGTGGAACGGTTCGAGACCGGGAGGGACGACGAGCTGGTCGATCTCACCCCCGGCCGCGGCCGGCTCTACGAGCGGATGCTCGACGCCGAGGAGCTGGAGCGGCGACGCATCGCGCACGACATCCACGACGACACGATCTCGACGATGAGCGCGATCGAGCTCGAGTGCGCCCGTCTCCGGGGCCTGCTCTCGGACGAGACCCAGATCCAGATCGCGGACAGGATCGCGCGGACGGTCGAGGCCGCGGTCGATCGGCTGAGGCACCTGGTGTTCCAGCTCGAGCCAACGATCCTCCACCGCGAGGGGTTGGGTCCGGCGATCGGCGTCCTCCTGGACGACCTGTCGAGCATCACGGACATCGACCACCGGCTGGACGACCGCACCAGCGGCGGAGGGAGCCACGTGACGCGGACCGTGGCATTCCGGGTCACGAAGGAGGCGCTTGCGAACGTGCGGAAGCATTCCTGGGCCCGCATGGTCCACGTGGCGGTCGCCCCGCTCCGCGGCGGAGTCCACGTGCGGATCACCGACGACGGGGTCGGGTTCGATGTGGCGGCGGGCAGGTCCGAGGACGTCGGACACCTCGGTCTCTCCTCGATACGGGAGCGCATCGAAGAAGCGGGCGGCTCCTTCCTCGTCGATTCCTGCCCTGGGCTCGGGACGACCGTGGACTTCTGGCTGCCAGGCACGCTCGCGAACGTTCATGCCGGATACGACGGCGCTCGATAGCCGGGGCGACGCATGCTGGCAGCGGTGCGTTCGAGGGTCGGATGAGCGCTATTCGGTGCGGAGGGACTCCGGCCGGATCGCGCGGCCGAGCGAGGGGAACGTGGCGAGCGTCGCGACCACGGTGGCGACGATCGCGAATACGACGACGTAGCCGAGGGAGCGCCACTGGATCGTGGGCATCTCGTCGAGTCCCTCGTAGGCCGTCACACCCTTGAACACCATCCACGTGCCGAAGATCGCGCCGCTGAGCCCCAGGACGACGCCGGCGAGCATCGGGAGCGTTGTCTCGATCGCGAGTGCCCGGCGGAGAACGCCTTTGGACGCGCCGACCGCGGCGAGCGTCGCCAGGGAGCGGCGACGCTCGGCCACCGCATCGACGGCGGTGACCAGCATCGTCGCCGCCGCGATCGCGAACGTGATCGCGATCCCGAACGTCACGCCGGCATCGACGAGCCCGAACACTTCGTCGGCGTAATCCCCGAGTTCTCCGCGCGGCCGGACGACCGGCGCGTGCGGACCGTGCACGGCGTTGCGGATCCGCTCGAGGGTGGCGGGGTCGCCGTCCGTGGTCAGGTACACGACGGAGGGCGCCGCCTCGGTTGCGAGGTCCGTCTCGGTCGCGGTGAGCGGCACGAGGAGCTGGTGGAATTCGCCTAGCTCCACGTCGGCTCGCTCGAGGTTCGTCGCTCGGATCTCCACGCGAAGTCTCGGGGCGCGGTCGAGGTGGATCCGCATCTCCGGGCGGAAGCTCTCGCCACCGTCATACAGCTGCTCGTTGACGAGCGCTTCGCCGGGTTCACACGGAGGAAGTTCCTCGACCACCGCGACGTCGACCGCGTCGCAATCCGCGACGAGGACGTTGTAGCCGTGGCGGGTGTACCCGAGCCACGCCGGAGCGACTGAGGCAACGCCGTCGATGCCACGGAGCCGCTCGGTATCGAACGGCTCGGGCGACACGGGCTCGACGATCACGGTGTCCGCGCGGAGCGACGACGGGAAGTAGGCGGAGCCGAGCATCTCGGTGTAGACGCCGGCGAAGAGCGAGGTGATCGCCGCGGCGATCACGACGATCACGATCCCACCGACGGTGCGTCCCGCCGTCCGAGGATCGACTGCGAGCCGACGCGCCCCCAGCGTCATCCCAGGGCCACTCGCCGACCGAGCGAGGAACCGAGCGATCGTCGAGCCGGCGACCGGGGCCGCCGCGGCCGCGCCGAGGGCGGTGAACCCGTAGGACACGAGGAGGAACGGGAGCACGAGCCGGTCGTTGCCGAAGACGACGTCTTCGGCCGCCATCGAGATCCAGAGCCCCGTCACGCCCGTCCCGAGCATCGCCCACCGCCACCACGCGCGCACCGGCTTGCCTCCGCCACGGACGACGCCCAGCGGCGTCACCACCACCCGCCGGAGCGAGACGAGAGACGCACCAACCGAAAGCGCGAGAACGCCTGCGATCACGGCGGCGAAGACCGCGGACGGCGGTGCGACGTCGGAAGGGAACCATCGGTCCCCCGGAGGCGCCAGTCGGGCCATCACCGGACGCGCGAGGAGGAAGAGCAGCGAGCCGAGCGCGCACCCGATCAGGCCGGCCAAGAGGCTCTCGCCGCCGGCCACCATCCGGGCTTGCGCGGGCGTGCCCCCCACGAGGCGCACGGCGGCGAGCCGCGTTTCTCGGGCCGACGCCGACAGCCTGGCGCCCGTGACGACGAACACGAGGATCGGGATCAGCAGCCCGACGGAAACGAGGAAAGCGACCTGGAACAGCGGCCGCTCGTGAGCGGGGACGCCTGTTGCGTCGTGGCGGATCGGGTCGAGTCCGAATCCCGTCACCACGTCCGGGCGTCGTCCGAGCTCGTCCCTCGTCGTCCCCACGTATGCGACCAGCTCGCCGGGATGGAGGAGCCATCGCCCGTCGAGCGTTCCCACGACCGGACCGGGCAGCCGCGGTCGCAGGAGGGCTCCTTCCGGTGAGGCGAGGAGTTCGGCTAGATCCGGCGACGCCACGATCTCGCTCGGTTCCAGCACCCGTCCGAGCCACGGAGCTGGTTCGGGATCTCCGACCGGGGCCAGGTATCTCAGAGCGATCGAGCGGTCGCCGAACTCCGTCGACGTCTGCCACGCGTCGTACCGATCGGTCGGGACAGGACCCCGGCCGAACACCTCGAGCTCTCGAGCCAGGCGCCGCCGCTCGACCGCGTTCTCTGCAGGGAAGATCCCCAGCGTCGAGAGCAGCAACCCCACCCCCAACGCGATGCCGCTGGCGATCAGGAGCAGGCGGGTGACGGTCTGTCTCCCTCCGGCCACCGCGAGCCGGAGGCCAAGCGCGAGGTCCGAGGAGACGCTCACCCGACCGCGACCGGGTTCGCGACTCGCCCGTCCCGCACGATCACCTCGCGATCCGCGTAAGCGGCGACCCGGACGTCGTGGGTGACAAGGACGATCGCCACCTCGCGCTCCTTCGCGGCCCCCACGAGAAGCTCCATCACCTGCTCGCCGGCCAGGGAATCGAGCGCGCCGGTCGGCTCGTCAGCGAACACCACCCGGGGATCGTGGATCAACGCACGGGCGACCGCCGCTCGCTGGCCTTGGCCGGCCGAGACCTCGCCGGGACGATGCGCGGACACCTCGCTGACGTCGAGCCGGTCGAGCCACGCTTCCGCTTCGGCCAGCGCCTCGCGTCGCGGTCGCCCGGCGAGCAGCAGCGGCAGCGCGACATTCTCGGTGAGGGTGAGCTCGCTCACGAGCTGCCCGAGCTGGAAGACGAAACCGAAGGATGAACGGCGAAGCTTCGTCCTCGGACCCTCACCCAGCGCGTCGATCCGTACTCCGTCGAACCACACCTCACCTTCATCGGGGCGGAGGATCCCGGCCAGGCAGTGGAGGAGCGTCGACTTGCCCGAACCGCTCGGACCCATCACCGCGACGATCTCGCCCGGCTGGAGGGAGACCGACACACCGTCGAGGGCCGTCGTCTTCCCGAACCGCTTCCTGAGCGAGGTCCCGCTCAACATCGCCTCACGCATCGGCTTCGAGCTCCTTCCGCAGCTTGTCCAGCCGAGCGCCGGTCAGCTCGATCCAGCGCAGGTCGGCCTCGAGGTGGAACAGGGCGAAGTCGGCGGCGAGGGCGTCGCCGACGTCTCCGGACGTCTTCCTCCGGGTCAGCTCCCTCATGGTCTTCAGATGCGCCGACCGCTGGGCGTCGAGGATCTCCTCGGCGGATCTCCCCGAAAGGAGCGCGAGCACGACCTTCGTGAACTGCGTGCTCTGGAGGTAGCTCCGGGGGTCGACGGGGTCGAGCAGCCACTCCTCGAGCCGGGCGACGCCGTCGGGCGTGATGGCGTACCGCTTCCGGTCGGGTCCGACCTCTCGCTCGACCGCGTCCACGACGACGAATCCGTCGCGAAGGAGCCGTGAGAGCGAGGCGTACACCTGACCGAAGCGCAGCTCCCTGCCGTTCGGGAACAGCCGGTCGTGGAGGTGCTTCAGCTCATAGCCGTGCCGGGGACGCTCTTCCAGGAGCCCGAGGAGAGCGTGCCCTGTGGACATGCGCGACTATACACTCAGGGTATAGCTCCCGGTCAACCCCCCGTGATCAACGAGCAGTGGTCCTACCGGGGGATGAAGCGGCGTCGGATCCTGTAGTTGAGGATCGTCAGACCGGCGATGACCACGAGGATGAGCGCCCACCCGACCGGCCCAGGCATCGTGTCTGGGAGGAGGGTCGAGATGAGGCCCCAGACGATCACGTACTCGATCAACTGGAGTCCGAACCACACGAACGGGATCTCGAGGGGATGGACGCGGGGGACGGGCGACTCCTCGTCGGGGAGCGGCTCCATGGGGTGATGGTATCTGGTCCCTCCGGCGCGGAGGCCATCGGCCGTCCGGGGGTTGACACTCCGCGGGCGAGCGCCGACACTGACTCGACCATGAAGAGCGCGAGGATCACGCCGAGCACCGTCCTCGTACTTATTCGCTAGGCGCGGCCGGGCCTGAGAGCCCGCGTCCCGCGCCGACACCCTC